>DASRTO010000644.1:0-15890 GCA_035655915.1 Anaeromyxobacteraceae bacterium | reverse complement strand
GGCGGGGGACGAGCCCCCGCCCTACTTTCCCTACCTGTCGCGAGACGCGGGGAGCGCTCCAGGCGCGCTTTCGCCCTCCGGCTCGCCCACCGACGGAGCGGCGCCGACCACCCTCGTTGGCGAGCGCCGCTCGGGCTCGGCCATCCTCGACTGCCCCTGGAAGAAGACGCCCTTCTCGACCATGAGCGAGGGCGTCGCGATGTCACCGCGGACCCTGGCCGGGTGGTGGAGCTCGATGGACGTCTTCGCGTGGATGTTCCCGTTCACCTCGCCGTAGACGATGACGGTTCCGCAGGTGATCTCGGCGTCCACCTTGGCGCTCTGGCCGACGACGAGGACGTCGCCGGTGGTGATCGAGCCCTTGAACCTCGCGTCGATGCGAACGGTTCCGGCGAAGGTGAGCTTGCCCTCGAACTCCGCTCCGTGTCCGAGCGAGAGGTCCCCAGGCGCGGTGGGTCCCGTCGGGAGTTCCTCGCGCTTGGACGTGGGCATGGGGAGTCCTCCTTCCTCCGGCTTGCGCGCCGGCAGCGGCGAGCCCGAGGGCTCCGCCGGCCTCGATGCCTGCTCAAGCCTGTTCCACAGCGACATGGGCACCGCCCTCCGCCAGAGTGGCTACTACGCCCGGTGGGCGAGGAGTATTCCGTCCCGGCGAGGGCCATGGGGCGAAGTGGCCAATCGTGGGGCGAGCGACCACCCGCCGGCTCTCAGCGGCACGCCTGGAGGATCCTTCAGCAGGGCCGGGTCCGGGACCAGACAGGGTCGCGTCCCGGCGACGCGCTCGCGACTCCCGGCTCAGTCCCGCGGCATGCCGGCTGCGGCCAGGGCCTCGCCGAGGCGGTCCATCACCGGGCCCGGGAACGGCCAGGCGCGCCGCGCCACGGTCACCGTCAGGCTCGGATCCCGGCGCAGGAGGCGGCCCACGATGCGGCGCCCCTCCGACCGCGCCCCGGCGCGGACCGCGGAGGCGGCCACCACCCTGGCCGCCCAGTAGGAGTCCGGGGAGGCCTCGACCCCTGCCTGCGCCCAGCGCGCGGCGCGGTCAAAGCGGCCGGCCACGAAGTGGGCGCAGCCGATCCCGATGAAGGCCAGGTGGCGGATGGGCTCGAAGGGCATGAGGTGCAACGTGGTGGCGAACTGCCGCAGCGCCGCGGCCGCGTCGCCGGTGTAGGCGGAGGCCCAGGCCCGGCGGATCCAGGCCCAGGGCGAGCCGGGCTCGAGCGCCAGGGCGCGCTGGAGGAGCCCCTCGGCCTCCTGGAGGCGGTGGGCCAGCGTCATGGCGCCGCTGGCCAGCGTCAGCACCAGCGCGTCGTGGGGGGCGAGCCGGGCGGCCTCCGCGGCCAGCCGGACCGCGCGCGCCGAGTCGTCCCCGGGAGTGGAGCCGAAGTGGTGCGCCGCGCGCTGGCCCTGGCACCAGGCGGCGAGCGCCTTGGGCAGGCCGTAGCTCGGCGCCAGCTCCTGCGCCCGCTCCAGGTCCTCCAGCGCCTGGCGGCACGGCCCGGGAGCCACCGCGTAGGCGGCCGGCAGGGCGCCCCAGACCAGCCGGGTGGCCTCGTCGTCCACGTCCTCGAAGGCGTCGGGCCGGGAGCGGCGGATGCGCCGCAGCGTCTCCGAAGGGAGCTCCCCGAAGCGCCGGCAGTACTGGGCCGCGAACCGCCCCAGCTGCGTGAAGCCAAAGTCCAGCGCCACCCGCGAGACCGAGATGCCTCCGCCGGAGGCGAGCAGGGCGCGCCGGGCGTGGCTGAGCCGGGCCTGGCGCACCCAGGCCAGGGGCGTGGTGCCCAGGAACCGGACGAAGTGCGCCTCGAGCGTACGCGGCGGCACGCCAGCCACGCGGGCCAGCTCGCCGAGCCGGAGTGGCTGGTCGAGGTGACCCCGCGCCCACTCGAGGACACGCGCCAGATCGCGCGGCAACGCCGCGCCGGACCCGGGTGATGTCACGTCGGCGGCCGCTCGGTCGGCCATCGCGCCACCCTTTTGGGCCCCCCGGGGGTATGCCCTGGGGGGCGGCGGACGGTTTCCTAACGCTTTCCTGCGCGATCTGCACACCCCCGGCGCGATCCGCATGGCGGCGGCCCGGCCCCCGGCGCCATCCTCCCCGCACGAGTCGCGGCCCTAGGCCCGCGAGGAACCGGAGGAGGAGTCCATGAGCTGGCAAGTGCAGGGTACCTACCTGGAAAGCTGCAGCTGCGAGGCCATCTGCCCGTGCATCGTCCTCAGCACCCCGACCAAGGGCGACTGCCGGGCGCTGGTGGCCTGGCAGATCGACACCGGGCACGACGGCGCGGTGAGCCTCGACGGCCTCAACATGGCGCTGCTGGTGCAGTCGCCCGGCAGGATGCACGAGACCAAGTGGAAGGCGGCGGTCTACGTCGACGATCGCGCCGGCCCGCAGCAGCGCGAGTCGCTGCTCCGGATCTTCGGCGGCCAGGCCGGCGGCCACCCGGCGGCCCTGGCGGCCCAGATCGGCCAGATCGTCGGCGTGAAGGACGCGGCCATCACCTTCCGCCGGGAGGGCAAGGGCTACCGGGTGCAGATCCCCGCCGCGGTGGACACCGAGCTGGAGCCCATCGCCGGACCCAACGGCGGGGACGTCACCGTGTCCAACCACCTGCTGGCGGTGGCGCCCGGCTTCCCGGCGGTGGTGGCGCGTTCCCGGCGGTCGCGTATCAGCGACCACGGATGGAGCTGGAACCTGGACGGAGGGCAGTGCATGTACTCTCCGTTCAAGTACGAGGGCTAGCCCGTGGACGGCACCGCCGCCGAGGCTACCGCGTCGCCCCGGCTCGCGCCCCTCCTGCTGCGGGAGCGGGTCCTGCTCCTGGGCACGCTGGCGCTGGCGGTGGGGCTGTCGTGGGCCTACTTGGCCTGGATGGCGGCCGACATGGCCGTCGCCAGCGGAGCCGCGCTGGCCCACTGCGCCGCCATGCCGGGAATGACGTCCTCCAGCGCGGCCTACCTATCCTGGCTGCTGGTGATGTGGGCGGTCATGGGGGTGGCCATGATGCTGCCCACCTCCCTGCCGCTCATCCTGCTCTTCGGCCGGCTATGGCGCGGCCGCCACCCGGCCCTGGGCCTCGGCGCCCCGACGGTGCGGCTGGCGCTCGGGTACCTGGCCGCCTGGCTCGCCTTCGGCGTCGTGGCGGGGCTGATGCAATACGGCCTCGAGCACGCGGACCTGGTCACCCCGGTCATGGGGAAGCTCCGCAGCCCGGTGGCCGGCGCCGCCACGCTCCTCGGCGCCGGGCTGTTCCAGCTTTCCCCGCTCAAGACCGCCTGCCTGAGCCGGTGCCGTTCCCCGCTCATGTTCCTCATGACCCGCTGGCGCGAGGGCCGCTCCGGCCCGTTCCTCATGGGGCTGGACCACGGGGTCTACTGCCTGGGCTGCTGCTGGGCACTCATGCTGGTGATGTTCGTGGCCGGCGTCATGAACCTCACGTGGATGGCGGCGCTGACGGTGCTCATGACGCTGGAGAAGGTGGTGCGGCGAGGCGACCTGCTCGGGCGAGTGGTCGGGGCGGGGCTGGCGGGCGCCGGACTGTGGCTCCTCGTCGCCACGGGCATCGGGTGATGCCGCGGAGCTACTTCCTCTTGAGCCCGGTCTGCTTCAGCGCGTCCTTGCAGGCCTGGCTCACCTCCTTCTCGTTCTTGCCGAGGCAGGCCAGCGCCCGCCCCTGGCCGACCTTGACGTTGGCGCAGAACTTCTGCAGGTCGTCCTTGCACGCGCTGGCGGTGAACTTCACGGCCGCGACCGCCTGCTCGAGCTGGAGCGAGGCGTCGTAGAGCGCGTAGATGCACTTGTCCGAGACCCGGTCCTCGAAGGCGTAGAGGCAGGCGAGGATGCGCCCCTCCCCCGGGGTGACGCCCTTGCAGAACGTGGTGAGCTCCTTGTGGCAGGCCTTCTTCAGGCCCTCCACCACGGTCTCCTGGGCCTGGGCCCGCCCGCCGGCGAGCAGCAGTGCCCCCACCACCATCGAACCGGCGATGACCTTGCGCATGGCTTTCTCGTCCTTTCGTTGGCTTTCGGCCCGCTCCGGAGTCGGCGCCTCCGTCCACCGGGGCCTCCCCGCCGCCGCGGGCGGCGGGCGGAGAGACTCTACGTCGGCGGCGGCGCGCCCGGGAGGCCCTGTCCAGGGCGCCGCGGACCCATCCGGGATCGTTAGGGCATCCGGGCGCCGGGGGGATTTCCGTGCCCCCGGTTGTTCCAGGCCCGAAGGTCGAAGACGACGCGTGGCGCCCCGCAAACCGGCCGCGCCCTTCCGTCGAGGCCGGCAGCGGGCGGCCTGCACACCGAAAGGACTTCCCGTGAACATCCGAATCGCGACTCTCGCCCTCCTGACTGGCTCCGTCCTGCTCTTCGCGTGCGGCGGAGGAAGCAGCGGGACGGGCGGCTCGCCGCCCACCTCCGGAACGGTGAGCGGCGCGGTGGTGCTGGGCCCGGTCAGCGGGGCCACGGTCTCGGCCTTCGCGGTCGCCAACGGGACCATGGGGGCCAAGGTCGGGGGCGGTACCGCCGACTCGGCCGGGAGCTTCAGCTTCTCCATCGGCGACTACTCGGGACCGCTCATGCTCCAGGCGAGCGGAGGGAGCTATGTCGACGAGGCGACGGGTAGCGCCATGACCGTGCAGGCCGGCGACCTCATGGCCGCGGCCGTCCCCGCGGTGGCGGCCGGCGCGGCCACCACCGGGATCCAGATCACGCCGCTCACCTCGATGGCGCACGCGCGGGTGCACCACATGGCCGGCGGCGTCACCAGCGCGAACATCAGCACCGCCAATACCGCCGTGGGGGCCTACTTCTCGGTGGGCGACATCCTTCACGTCGCTCCCACGAACCCGGCGGTGACCGGCTCCGGAGCCGGCGCCACCCAGGACCAGAGGAACTACGGCTTGGCAATCGCCGCCATGTCGCAGTATGCGCAGTCCATCGGCATGCCGTTCTCCTCGGGGGTGGTCACCGCCATGGCGGATGACGCCTCGGACGGAGTAATGGACGGGAGGATGGACGGCGCCTCCATCGCCATGGGGGGCGGGATGATGGGCGCGACCATGATGCAGGCCAGCGCCGGGACCACCGGGCTCGCGACCGCGATGACCGACTTCGTCGGGTCGGCCATGAACGAGTCCGGCGTCACCATGCCGCAGATGCAGCCGCTGGTGGACCAGCTTTCCGCGTCCAGCGGCCAGCTCCCCGGCGCGGGCGGGGGTACGGTCTCCGGGATGATCAGCGGCATGGTGGTGAAGGGCCCCGTGGGCGGGGCCACGGTCGCGGCCTACGCGGTCGAGAATGGCACCATGGGGGCGCAGGTGGGCAGCGCGCCCACCGACCCCTCCGGTGCCTTCGCCGTCTCGGTGGGGAGCTACGCAGGGCCGGTGGTGCTCCAGGCGTCGGGAGGGACCTACCAGGACGAGGCCACCGGCTCGGCCATGCCCCTGCTGGCGGGTGACCTCATGGCGGCGTGCCTGCCGTCGGTGGCGGCGGGCGCGACCACCAGCGGGATCCAGGTGACGCCGCTCACCTCGATGGCCCAGGCCCGGGCGACCAACATGCCAGGCGGGATGACGGCCGCCAACATGACCACCGCCAACGGGGCGGTGGGGGCCTACTTCTCGGTAGGCGACATCCTCCACGTGGTTCCCATGAACCCGGCCGTGGCCGGCTCCGGAGCCGGGGCCACCGAGGACCAGAGGAACTACGGGATGGCCATCGCCGCCATGTCCCAGTACGCGCAGGGGATCGGGATGGCGACCTCGTCGTCGGGAATGGTCACGGCGTTGGAGCGGGACGCCTCCGACGGGGTCATGAACGGCATGATGGGGTCGACCGCCATCTCGATGGCGGGCATGGGCGGGATGATGGGAGGGACCATGTCGCCCACCGCCGGCACCTCCGGCCTGGCGACGGCCATGAGCACCTTCATCGGCTCCCCGCACAACGCCTCCGGGCTTTCGGCCGCCGACATGCAGGCCCTGATGGATCAGCTCGCCGGCTCGAACGGCCAGCTGCCGGGGGCCGGCGGCGGGACCACGCCCTTCGGGACCATGAGCGGCACGGCGTTCATGGGTGCGATGGCCGGCGGGACCGTCACCGCCTACGCAGTGACCGACGGGATGGTGGGCGGCCAGCTCGGGACGAGCCCGCTGGACGCCTCGGGCGCCTTCCACCTCTCCCTGGGCGCCTACGCCGGGCCCGTCATGTTGCAGATGGGCGGAGGGACCTACGCCGACGAGGCCACCGGCGCGACCATGAGCATGCTGGCCGGGGACGTCCTGACGAGCTGCGTGCCCTCGGTGGCGGCCGGCTCGACCACCGCCGGGGTCCAGGTCACCCCGCTCACCTCGATGGCGCAGGCCAGGGCCCAGGGCATGTCGGGGGGCATGACCGCTGCGAACATCTCGGCGGCCAACACCGCCGTCGGCGACTACTTCATGGCCGGAGACATCCTCATGACGCCCCCCATCGACCCGGCGGTGGCCGGGTCGGGGAGCGGCGCCACCCAGGGGAGGAAGGACCAGGGCATGACCATCGCCGCCATGTCGCAGTACGCGCACGGGCTGGGGATGACCACCTCGTCGGGAATCGTGACCGCCATGATGAAGGACGCCAGCGACGGGGTCATGAACGGGATGATGGGGTCCTCGCCCATCTCCATGGGGGGGATGGGGGGGATGATGGGCGGGATGATGCAGCCCACCGCGGGCACCTCGGGGCTGGCGTCGGCCATGACGGCCTTCGCGGGGTCCGCCATGAACCGGTCAGGCGTCCCGCTGGCCGACGTGCAGCCGCTGGTCGACAAGCTCGCCGCGTCGAACGGGACGATCCGGTAGCCGGCGGGCCGGTCGCTCAGCAGGCCACCTCGGCCCCGCGGCGCGCGTAGAACCACCAGGTGATGAGGATGCAGCTCGCGTAGACGGCCACGAAGCCCACCAGGGCCGCCGCCGGGGAGCCGGTGGCCTTGAGGGAGACCCCGAAGGCGCGGGGGATGAAGAAGGCCCCGTAGGCCGCCACCGCCGAGACGAAGCCGATGACCGCCGCCGACTCCGTGGCGGCGTCCTTGCGGGCCTGGGCCAGGGCCTCGGCGCCGCGCCCCTCGGCCAGCCGTTCGTGCAACGTACCGAACATGATGGGGACCATGCGGAAGGACGACCCGTTGCCGATGCCCGAGGTGAGGAACAGCCCGAGGAACATGGCCAGGAAGCCGGGGAAGCTGCCGGGGCTCCCCCCGCGGGGGAGGAAGGCCAGCACCCCCACCGCGAACGCCGCCATGGCCACGAAGTTCCACAGGGTGATGCGCGCCCCGCCCAGCCGGTCGGCCAGCCAGCCGCCCACGGGGCGGGCCAGGGCGCCCACCAGCGGGCCCAGGAAGGCGTACCGGACCGGGTTCACGGCGGGGAACAGCCCCTTCACCAGGAGCGGCAGCCCGGCCGAGAAGCCGATGAACGAGCCGAAGGTCCCGGTGTAGAGCCAGCACATGATCCAGTTGTGCTTGCGCCGGAAGATCACGGCCTGGTCGCGGAAGGAGGCCCTGACGCTGGCGATGTCGTGCATGCCGAACCAGGCGGCCAGCGTGCAGGCGACGATGAAGGGCACCCAGACGAAGGCGGCGTTCTGGAGCCAGAGCGGGGCCCCCTGGGCGGCTCGCTGCGGCGCGCCCGCCAGCGTCCCGAAGACGCCGGTGGTGATCACCAGCGGCACCACGAACTGCATCACCGAGACGCCCAGGTTCCCCAGGCCGGCGTTCAGCCCCAGGGCCACCCCCTTCCGTTCCTTGGGGAAGAAGAAGCTGATGTTGGCCATGCTGGAGGCGAAGTTGCCGCCCCCGAAGCCGCACAGCAGCGCCAGCCCCAGCATGGTGCCGTAGGAGGTGGTGGGGTCCTGCACCGCCACCCCGATGCCGATCGCCGGGACCAGCAGCGAGGCGGTGGCGATGGCGGTCCACACCCGCCCCCCGAAGATGGGGACCAGGAAGGAGTAGAAGATGCGCAGGGTGGCGCCGGAGAGGCCGGGGAGCGCCGCCAGCCAGAAGAGCTGGTCGGTGGAGTAGGGGAAGCCCACCTCCGGCAGGCGGACCACCACCACGCTCCAGACCATCCACACGGCGAAGGAGAGGAGCAGGGCCGGGATGGAGATCCACAGGTTCTGGGTGGCGACGCGCTTGCCCTCCGCGGCCCAGAAGGCCTTGTCCTCGGGGTCCCAGCGGACCAGCGTCCGCGGCGATGGGGAGGCGGTGGTGGCGCTTTCGGCGGTCATGGGGACACCTCGGTGCGGGAGGGGCTGGGGCGGCGCCAGGCGACCACCTGCGGCAGCCGCCACAGGTACTGGACCGGCGCCACGAAGATGTGGGCCAGCCGCGTGTAGGGGACGAGCGTCAGCAGGAGCAGCGCGTTCAGGGCGTGGACCTTCACCGGCCAGGGGAGGTTGGCCACGAGGTCGACCCGGGGCGAGAGCCGGGCCAGCGACCCCAGCCAGGGGCTGGCGGTGTGGACGAACCACATGAGGCCCCAGCGCGTGGTGGCGGCCACCCAGAGCCCGGTGGCCACCTGCAGGAGGAGCAGCGCCATGACCGCCCAGTCGAGCCAGGTGGTCCGGCCGCGCAGCGACAGGCGCCGCAGCCCCAGGACCAGCAGCCCCCACAGGGCGGTGAGGCCCAGCGCGAACCCGGTCACCTCGACGGCCAGGAGCCTCGCCGGGGAGGAGAGCAGGCCGCCCACCGCGCCGGGCAGGAAGATGGCGGCCAGGTGCGCCATCAGGACCAGCAGGATGGCGTAGTGCCAGGGGACCGAGCCCCAGAACTGGAGGCGCCCCTCCAGGAGCTGCGACGAGGAGCTGGTGACGGTGTCGCGGAGCTGCCGGAAGCGCCGGACGAAGCCCACCGCGGCCAGCGCGGCCAGGGCGTAGGGGAACGCGCCGAACAGGATGGCATCCATCAGCGAACCTCCTCCCGCAGCGCGGCCAGCACGGAGCGCCAGGCGTCGTCGGGGTCGTCGAAGGCGGCGAGCATCTTGTCCAGGGCCGGCGCGAGCCCGTCCCGCAGGAGCGCCTCCCGCGCCTCGCCGGCGGGGGTGGCGGCCAGGTAGCGGAGGACCACCGAGAGGTGGTCGGGCAGCTCGGCCCCCTCGGCGGCGAAGCCGTCCTGGCGGTAGACGCCGGCGAGCCGCGCCAGGAACAGCCCGCGCCCCGGGCCGTCGCCGCAGAGGTGGTGGCCCAGGTAGGGGGCGCAGGCCGGCTGCAGGTCGAAGGTGGCGGAGAAGGTCTCCTCCAGCTCGTGCGGGCCGGCGCGCTCGGCCCGGGAGACGAAGGCGTCGAGGTGGCGGGCGGAGCGGCCGCCGCAGAGCGCGCGGCACCGCCGCGCCAGCGGGAGCGGGTCGGCCGCCGGGTAGGAGAGGAGGTCCGCGAAGTCGGTCAGGAGCTGCCGCTGCTGTTCGAGGGCGGTCACGGTCACCTCCCCGGGGGCGGGCGCAGCCAGGCGAAGCCGGCGGCGTTCTGCCGCTGCGGCTCCACGGCGGGCTCGCACTGGATCTCGCGGCCCATGGGCGGGATGACGATCCGCTCCTCCATGGAGGCCAGCGAGGTGAGGCGGTAGATCTCGTCGGCGGCGTCGTCGCTGAGGTCCGCCTCGGCCATGGCGGCGGCGGTGAGGTCCGGCGCCAGATCGCCCACCCCGCTGGCCCGGCGGTGGAGGCGCACCGCCATGAGCTTCCGGTAGGCGGCGGCGACGACGGCCTGGTTGCCGGCGCCGAAGAGGGAGGCCAGGTACGTGAGCGGGACGCGCGCCTTCTCCAGGGAGGTGAAGAAGCCGCCCGTCCCCTCGGCCGCGTCCTCGGCCATGGCTGGGAGCAGCGGCGGCACGTAGAAGAGCATGGGCAGGGTGCGGTACTCGGGGTGGAGGGGGAGGGCGATCTCCCACTCCTTCACGAAGCGGAACACCGGCGAGCGCCGGGCCGCCTCCACCACCCCGTCGGGCACGCCGTCGCGCCGGGCCGCCGCCGCCACCGCCGGATCGCGCGGGTCGAGCACCATGGACCGCTGCGCCGCCACCAGCTCGGCGTCGCTCCGGGAGGCCACCTCGGCGATGCGGTCGGCGTCGTAGAGCAGCACGCCCAGGTAGCGGATGCGCCCCACGCAGGTGTGGAAGCAGGCCGGGGCCTGCCCCGACTCCAGGCGCGGGTAGCACAGGATGCACTTCTCCGACTTGCCGGTGGACCAGTTGAAGTAGACCTTCTTGTAGGGGCAGGCCGAGACGCACATGCGCCAGCCGCGGCAGCGGTCCTGGTTCACCAGCACGATGCCGTCCTCGCCGCGCTTGTAGATGGCGCCCGAGGGGCAGCCGGCCACGCAGGCGGCGTTGAGGCAGTGGTTGCAGATGCGCGGCAGGTAGAAGAAGACCATCCGCTCGATGCCCTGCAGCTGGGCCCGCTCCTGGGCGGAGAGCCCGGCCAGGTTCGGGTCCTGGGCCGCGTAGACGTTCGAGCCCGAGAGGTCGTCGTCCCAGTTCGGGCCAGACCGGATCTCCATGGGCTTCCCGTCGATGAGTGACACCGGGCGGGCCGTGGGCTGGTCGTCGCCGGCGGGGGCGTCGAAGAGGTCCTGGTAGCGGTAGGTGAAGGGCTCGTAGTAGTCGTCGAGGACCGGCAGCAGCGGGTTGGAGAAGATCCGCCCCAGGCTGGCGAGCCGCCCGCCCTGGCGCAGCTTCAGGCCGTCGCCGTCCCGCTTCCAGCCGCCCTGGTACTGCTCCTGGTCCTCCCAGCACACGGGGTAGCCGGCGCCGGGCTTGGTCTCGACGTTGTTCCACCACGCGTATTCCATGCCGCGGCGGTCGGTCCACTGGCTCTTGCAGGCGACGCTGCAGGTGTGGCAGCCGATGCACTTGTCGAGGTGGAAGACGCTCGCGATCTGCGCGCGGACGTTCATGGCCGGCCTCCCGCTACCACCGCGGCGCGCCCTCGAGCTTGCGCACCCGGATGAAGGTGTCCCGGTTGTTCCCGGTGGGCCCCCAGTAGTTGAGGGCGAAGGTGAACTGCCCGTAGCCGCCGAGCATGAGCGTGGGCTTGAGGCGCACCCGGGTCAGGCTGTTGTGGACGCCGGCGCGGCGGTTGCCGCGCTCCGGGCTCCGCGGTACGCCGATGGTCCTCTCCGGCGCGTGGTAGAGCAGGCACAGCCCGGCCGGGATGCGGGCGCTCACCACGCAGCGGGTCACCACCACGCCGTGGTCGTTGTAGGCCTCGACCCAGTCGTTGTCCCGGAGGCCGATGCGGGCCGCGTCGCGGTCGTTCACCCACAGCGGGTGGCCGCCGCGTGAGAGCGTCAGCATGCGCAGGTTGTCCCCGAAGGTGGAGTGGATGCCCCACTTACCGTGCGGGGTCAGGTAGTTGAGCTGCAGCGTGGGCCGGCCGTCGGGCGTGGCCTGCAGGTCCTCCACCACTTCCGCGCCCGGCTTGGGCTTGTAGGTGGGGAGGGCCTCGCCGAAGGCGATGAACCCGGGGTGGTCCAGGTAGAAGTGCTGCCGCCCGGTGAGGGTGCGCCAGGGGACCAGGCGCTCCACGTTGAGGCAGTAGGCGGAGTAGGTGCGCCCGCCGCCGGTGACGCCGGTCCAGCAGGGGGAGTCGAGCAGGCGCCGCGGCTGGCGGCACAGGTCGGCGAAGGTGATGCGCACGGAGCGGCTGCCGGCCGCCAGGTCGCCGAGCGGCAGGCCCACCTTCTTCTCCTCGGCGGAGAAGGCGCGGAAGGCCGACTCGCCGTTGGTCTCGGGCGCCAGGTGCAGGATCACCTCGGCCGCGTCCGCCGCCCGCTCCAGCGACGGGTAGCGCCGGCCGCCCCACTCCACGGTGGGCCGGTCGCGCACCAGCTCGTCGTAGAGGTCCTGCACCGGCCAGGTGATGCCGTGGGCGCCGATGCCCTGCTCGCGCACCAGCGGGCCGAAGGAGATGAACTTGCGGTGGAGGTCGGGGTAGCTGCGCTCCACCACGGCCAGCCCGGGCATGGTCTTGCCGGGGACGGGCTCGCACTCGCCCCGGGCCCAGTCGCGGATCTCCCGCTGCGCCATCTCGGCGGGGGTGTCGTGCATGAGCGGGCGGGTGACGATCTCCCGCACCGGCTCGGGCAGGTGGGTGCGGCTGAGCTCGCTCACCTTCTCGGCCACGGCCTTGAAGATGTCCCAGTCGCTCCTCGACTCCCAGCAGGGCGGCACCGCCGCCTGCAGGGGGTGGATGAACGAGTGCATGTCGGTGGTGTTGAGGTCGTCCTTCTCGTACCAGGTGGCCGCCGGGAGGATGACGTCCGAGTACAGCGCCGAGGTGTCCATCCGGAAGTTGAGGTCCACCACCAGGTCGAGCTTCCCCCTGGGGGCGGGCTCGCGCCAGGCGACCTCCCGGACCTCGCCCCGGGCGGTCTCCGGCGCCACCGAGTTGCAGTGGGTGCCCAGGTAGTGGCGCAGGAAGTACTCGTGCCCCTTGGCGCTCGAGGAGAGCGCGTTGCCGCGCCAGATGAACCACAGCCGCGGCCAGTTCTCGGGGGCGTCGGGGTCTTCCACCGCCAAGCGGAGCTTTCGCTCCCGGAGCTGGCGCACCACCCAGGCGGTGACCTCGGCATCGCTCGAGGCGCCGGCGGCGCGCGCTTCCCGCACTACCTCGGCCGGCGGGCGGTCGAACTGCGGGAAGAAGGGGAGCCAGCCCAGGCGCACCGCCCGCGCCTGGTGGTCCAGGGTGTGGCGGGTGGCGAAGGCGCTCGGGGCGGGGAGGGGATTCAGCTTCTCGTCCTCGGCGGCCCGCTCGTAGCGCCACTGGTCGGAGTGGACGTAGTGGTAGCTGGGGGCGTTCTGGAGGCGGGGCGGGCCACCCCAGTCGAGGGCGAAGGCCATGGCCGACCAGGGGGCCACCGGCGCCAGCTTCTCCTGCCCCACGTAGTGGTTGAGCCCGCCGCCGTTCTTGCCGACGCAGCCACAGAGGATGAGCGCGCTGATGGCGGCGCGGTAGGACTGGTCGCCGTGGTACCACTGGTTGACGCCGGCGCCGATGATCACCGAGCACTTGCCGCCGGTCTTCTCGGCGGTGGTGGCCCACTCCCGGGCGAAGCGGACCACCTCGGCCCGGGAGACGCCGGTGAACTGTTCCTGCCAGGCCGGGGTGTAGGCGGCCCCCTGGTCGTCGTAGTCGCCCGGGTACTCGCCGGCCAGGCCGCGCGAGACGCCGTGCTGCGCGAACATGAGGTCGTAGACGGTGGCGACCGTCGCCGGGCCGCGCACGGTCTCGACGCGCCGCACCGGCACGCCGCGCCGGGCCACCTTCCCGGTGGCATACTCGTGGAAGGCCACCTGGGCCACCTCGTCGGACGCGCCCAGGAGGCTCAGCTGGGCGTCGATGTCGGCGCCGTCCAGCCCGTCCTTCATCTCCAGGTTCCACTGCCCCTTCTGGTGCTGCCAGCGGAACCCGAGGGTACCGCGGGGCATGCGCGGGGCACCGATGGCGCGGTCCCATACCAGGAACTTGAAGTCCCCATTCTCCACGTCCTTGGTGCGGGCCAGCTGGCTGGCGGGCAGGAGCCGTCCCGGGCGCAGGCTGCCCTCTCCCGGCTCGAGCTCCACCAGGAAGGGGGCGTCGCTGTAGCGCCGCACGTAGTCGAGGAAGGAGGGGGTGGCCTGCTGGTGGTGGAACTCCTGGAGGATGACGTGGTCCACGGCCAGCCAGAAGGCGGCGTCCTGGCCGGCGCGGACGGGGATCCACTGGTCGGCGTACTTGGAGGTCATGCTGAAGTCGGGGGACAGCACCACCAGCTTGGCGCCGTCGTGGCGGGCCTCGGCCGCGAAGTGGACGTCGGGCGTCCGGGTCATCCCCAGGTTGGACCCCATGGAGACCGTGAACTTGGAGTGGTACCAGTCGGCGCTCTCGGCCACGTCGGTCTGCTCGCCCCAGATCTCCGGGGAGGCGTTGGGCAGGTCGCAGTACCAGTCGTAGAAGGACAGGTTGACGCCGCCGAGGAGCTGCAGGAAGCGGGAGCCGGCCGCGAAGCTCAGCATCGACATGGCGGGGATGGGGGAGAAGCCCACGATCCGGTCGGATCCGTGCCGCTTCACGGTGTGGACGGTGGCGGCGGCCACCAGCTCCAGCACCTCCTCCCAGGAGCTGCGCCGCAGCCCCCCCTTGCCGCGCGCCTCCTGGTAGCGCCGGCGACGGGCCGGGTCGTCGACAATGGAGGCCCAGGCCTCCACCGGGTCGGCGTGGGCGCGGCGAGCCTCGCGCCACAGGTCCATGAGGACGCCGCGCAGGTACGGGTACTTCACGCGCAGCGGGCTGTAGAGGTACCAGGAGGTGGAGATGCCCCGCTGGCAACCGCGCGGCTCGTACGCCGGGATGTCGCAGGCGATGCGCGGGTAGTCGGTGGCCTGGGTCTCGAGCGCCACCACCCCGTTCTTCACGTGGATGTTCCAGGAGCACCCGCCGGTGCAGTTCACGCCGTGCGTGCTGCGCACCACCCGGTCGTGCTGGAAGCGGTTCCGGTAGAGGTCCTCCCAGGAGCGCGCCCCGGGGTCGAAGAGGTCCTTCACCCAGCTCATGGCGAACCTCCCTCCAGTCGTGCGGCGCGAGCCAGCAGGCGCGCGCGGGCGGAGCCCTTGCGGCGGCGCCAGGCCAGCGCCAGGCCGAGGAAGAAAAGCCCAGCCACTCCCGCGCCCCAGGCCTCGAAGCGCCAGGCGTCCCGGGGAGGACCTCGCTCCGCTGCCGGGACGAGGAAGGCGACCAGGTCGGCGCGTTCCGCCGCGGTGAGGGGGCGGGCGTCGTAGATGGGCGTCATGGTCGGGAAGGGGAGGGTCTCCAGGAGGCCGTCCAGGGAGGCTGGGTCCAAAGCCGACACGCCCGCGGACAGTTCCGGGCCCAGGGAGGCGGTGAAGGCCAGCCCCTGGCCGCCCAGGGCGTGGCAGGCGCCGCAGGGCGCACCCCCGTTGCGGAGCCGGCGGGCGCCGATGAACAGCTCGCGGCCCGCCTCGGCGGAGCCGGCCACGGCCGCCAGGGGCCCGGGCCCGGCCGGGCTGGCGATCCCGAGAAGCAACGCCAAGAGGGCAAGGCCAGACGCACGCATGCGACCCTCCTCCTCGACTCCTCGCCTGTGCGGTTCAGCTAGTCTACGCCACGATCGGCTTGCAAAGCGGTCGGTTCCGTTGCCTCGATGGGGTCACCCCGGGGCCCCCTCCGGCCGCGCCGGCGCTCCGCCGGGCCGGGAGCTGGGCCCGGGGGCGGCCCGAGGCTCGATGAGGCGGACCCTGTTGAGCTCCTCTTCATCGAATAATGGATATGTATATCCGTAATTGCTATTATTGTCCAGCGCGACGGGGAGGCCCGCGGGCGCTCCCCTGCCGCGGATCGCCCCCGGGGCGGCCCCGGTGGCCGGGTCAGTCCCTCCGCGCCAGCCGGTCGCGCACCAGCTGGATGTGGACCTTCAGGGAGTAGAGCATCTGCTGGTCATGCGGTGGACCCCCCGGGGATCGCCGCAGGATAGCCTACCCCCCGCTCAGCGCCTGCACGATCTGCACCTCGTCGCCCGGCTCGACCGCGGTGCCGAGATCGCGCGACGGCTCGCCGTTCACGAACACCCGGACGTGCGGGCGCAGGTGGTCCTGCTCGTCCACCATCCGGAAGCGCAGGCCGGGGTATCGCCCGTCGAGGTCCGAGAGCACCTCTGCGAGGGTGCGGCCGCCGGCCTGGACCCGGCGCGCCCGGGTGTACGACTGGAGCGGGCTGGGGATGATCACCGTCATCGGCCTGGCTCGGCGGCCTCCACCGCGTAGATCTCGGGCAGGTGGCGGGCCAGGCAGGCCCAGCGCCGGCCCTCGTCGCGGCTGCCCCACACCTCGCCGCTGGTGGTGCCCAGGTAGAGGCCGACCGGCTCGTGGGCGTCCGCGGTC
>DASRTO010000643.1:0-8168 GCA_035655915.1 Anaeromyxobacteraceae bacterium | reverse complement strand
CAGCACCAGCGCCGGCGACGGCGCGGGCCGCATCGGGCCCGGCGGGAGGGCGGCGCGGACCGCCTTGAAGGCGTGCCGTTCCAGGGGGGAAGGCGGGACGGCCGGCTCGGGGCCGTAGCTCCCGCGCGCGGCGGGGAATGGCTGGGCCGCGCCACGCTCCCCGGCCGGCCCGGTCGCGGCGGCCGCCTCCTCCCGCCGCGGCGCCGTGGCGGCGCAGGCCAGGGCCAGGGCGAGCGCCGGGACCGCCGCCAGGCGCATCGCGCATCACTCCACGTGGCGGCGCTCGACCAGCACCGCGAGGCCTCCCGGCGGCACCCCGAGCCGCGCCGAGAGCCGGTCGCAGATGGGTCCGGCGAGGCGCTCCACCTCGCGGGCCCAGGCCACCGAGCGCACCACCACCAGCACCCGCCCGTCGGCGGTGAGGCCTCGGACCGAGACCTCGCGCGCCAGGGGCTGGCCGCAGGCCTCGGCGAAGGCGGCCTTCAGGGCAGCCAGCCGCCCCGCCGGGCGGCGGGCCAGGGACTCGGCGAGGAGGCTGGAGATGCTGCGGCGGCGGCCCCGCATGGGAGGGGAGAGGCTAGGGCCCGGCGCGGCCCCGGTCAAGGCGGCCTGCCCGTCCCGCCGACCGCGAATCCTTTCTTCGTCCGGGGGGTCGAACGGTTCGACCGAGGCGCCGGCGGACGGCGCCCGCCAGCCAAGGAACTGACATGAAGCCGACCGTGGACGTGACCGCCCAGAACTTCAAGGAGGTCGTCGAGAAGGACGGGATCGTCCTCATCGACTGGTGGGCCCCCTGGTGCGCGCCCTGCCGGGTCTTCGGCCCGACCTACGAGAAGGCGGCGCTGAAGCACCCGGACATCACCTTCGCCAAGGTGAACACCGAGGCCCAGCCACAGCTGGCCGCCTCCTTCGACATCCGCTCCATCCCAACCCTCATGATCCTGCGCGACAAGGTGCTGCTCTTCGCGCAGCCGGGGGCCCTGCCCGAGGCCGCGCTGGACGACCTCATCCGCCAGGCGCGCACCCTCGACATGGAGAAGGTCCGCGCCGAGATCGCTGCCGAGGAAGTGAAGGCCGGCAAGAAGGCGTCCGCCACCGCCTGAGGCGGCGGCGGGCCAGGGCCGCTCAGTCGGGCCGGTGCGCCCTCTCACCCGAGGGTCGCCACCAGCGGGGCGTGGTCGCTGGTCCCGACCTCGGGGAGCACCCGGCAACTCGAGGCGCGGTCGGCCACCGCCTCGCTGACGAGCACGTAGTCGATGCGCCAGCCGATGTTCTTCTGGCGGTGGTTGCGCCAGGGCGCCCACCAGGTGAAGAGCCCCTGGTTGCCGGGGTCGAGCGCGCGGGCCAGGTCCGCCAGGCTGCGCCCGAGCAGGCGCGAGAGGAGGGCCCGTTCCTCCGGGCGCTGGCCCACCAGGCGCTCGTCCCGCTCCTTGGGGTGGACGTCCACCTCGGCGCGAGCCACGTTGACGTCGCCGCAGACGACGAGGCGGCGCCCCTCGGCCTGGCCCCGGGCGGCCCAGGCGTCGAGCGCCTCGAGAAAGCGGAGCTTGGCCGGGTAGTCCTTGCCGCCGTTGGGGACGTAGACCGAGGCCACCTCCAGGTTCCCCAGGGCGACCACGGCGATGCGGGTCTCGGCGTCGAAGTCGGGGTGGTGGAACGCCGGGCGCTCCGGAACGAGGCCGCGCCGGACGTGCAGGCCCACCCCGGAGTAGGCGGTGGCGGTGTGCCAGTAGCACCAGTAGCCGGCGAGCCCCAGCGAGAGGTCGGGCGGGATCTTGTCGGGCGGGGCCTTCACCTCCTGCAGGCAGACCACGTCGGGCTGCTCCCGCTCGATCCACTCGCGGACCTGGGCCTCGCGGGCGCGGATGCCGTTCACGTTCCAGGTGGCGATCTTCACGGGCGGGGGCGTCCTCCCGCTCCGGAGTCTAGCCGCCGGACCCCGGTTTCGCCCCGGGCGAGGCCGGCGAGGGCAGGCCCCCGACGGGCGCCGACTGTCAGATCGGCTTGATACCTGAACGTGCGAGCAGTATCGTGGAGCGTCCGGGAGAAGGCCGTGTCCGCCTCGAGCCAGCGCCACCTCATCGACGAGCTCCGGGAGCGCATCCGCCGCATCGAGCGGCGGCCGGCGCGCCGGGATGGGTTCCTCCCCAGCGGCCGGCCGGAGGTGGACGCGCTCCTGCCGGGCGGCGGCTTTCCGAAGGGGGCGCTGGCCCACCTCGCCGGGGGGCCGGCCAGCGGCAAGACGCTGCTCGCCCTCTCGGCCCTGGCCAGAGCCGCCGCCGAGGGGGGGCTCGCCGCCTTCGTGGACGGCCGCGGCGAGCTCTACCCGCCGGCGGCCGAGGCGGTGGGCCTGGACCTGGGGCGGCTGCTGGTGGTGCGGCCGGGGGGCGCGCCTTCTGGCGGGGCGCGAGGCGGGCCGGCGCGGGGCGGACCTGAGAGGGGAGCCGGGCGCGGCGAGGAGGCCCTGGCCGGCCTGTGGGCCGCCGAGGCGCTGCTCGGGAGCGGCGCCTTCGCGGCGGTGGCGGTGGACGTCCCCCTCCGGGGACTCGCCCCCGCCCGCGCCGAGGCCATGCTCCGGCGGCTCGCCGCAGCGGCCGAGAGGGGCGGGGCGGTGGGGCTGTGGCTCGGGGCGCCGGCGCCGGGCTGCCGGGTGCCGGCGGCGGTGCGGCTGGAGTTGCCCTCACCCGCCACGGCCTCCGAGGGAAGCGGGTGCCCTCTCCCGGAGGGGGAGGGGTGCTGCCGTCTCTTCCCCCTTGGCGTCCGGAAGGGGTCCGCGGGAGGCGGCCGTGCCGCCTGAGCCCTTCGCCGGTGCCCGGGTCCCCCGGGCCGCTCCACGGGTGTTGGCGCTCGCCGTCCCGGACCTGGCCCTGCAGCGGGCGCTGCGCTCGCGGCCGGGGGCGCCGCCGCTGGTCCTCTGCGAGGAGGGGCGGGTGGTCCAGGCGAGCGACGCCGCCCGGGCGGCGGGGGTGCGGCCCGGCGACTCGCTGGTGCAGGCCCGGGCGGCCTGCGCCGGCCTGGAGGCGTGCCCGCTCGACCGCGCCGCCGACCGCAAGGCGCTCCAGGCGCTCGCCGAGGCGATGTTGTCCCTGGCGCCGGCGGTGGAGGTGGGGGAGGAGGCGCTCCTGCTGGATGCCAGCGCAGCGGCGGTCGTGGTCGAACCCTCACCCCTCGTGGTTTCCGTGGAGTCCGAGTGCCCTCTCCCGGAGGGAGAGGGATGCCCGTCGCTCCTCGACCGCGAGGCGCGCCTCGCCGGGCGGGCGCTGGAGCTGGCCCGCCGCCTGGGCTACCAGGCCCGCGCCGCGGTGGCCGACGGCAAGGGGCCAGCCCGCGCTCTGGCCCGATCCGGAGCCGAGCGGGTGCTGGTGGTCCCGCCGGGGGAGACGGCCCGGGCGCTCTCGACCCTGCCGCTCGAGGCGCTGGAGCTGCCGGCCGCGGCCGCGGCGCGGCTCGCCGCGGTGGGCATCCACGGCGTGGGGGCGCTCCAGGCCCTGCCGCCGGAGACGCTGGTCCACCGCTTCGGCCTCCCCGGCGCGGAGGCGGCCCGGCTCGCCCAGGGCGAGGACGGGCGGCCGCTCGTCCCCTACCTCCCCGAGACGCTCCCCGAGGAGTCCTGGGACTGCGACGCCGCGGTGGAGAGCGTCGAGCCGCTGCTCTTCGGGCTGCGGCGCCTCGCCGAGCGGGTGGCGGCCCGGCTCGCTGGCCGCGGGCTCGGGGCGGCGAGGCTCCGGCTCCGGCTGGCGCTCGACCCGCGCGGCGAGGAGCGGCTCCTCTTCCCGCTGGCGCGCCCCTCCTCCTCGGCCGCGGGATGGCTCCTCCTCCTGCGCGAGCGGCTCGGGGAGGTGAGGCTGGGCGCGCCGGTGACCGGCCTCTCGCTGGCGGCGGTGGAGGTGGCCGAGGCGCCGCCGGAGCAGCTCGCCATCGGCGACCGCCCCGAGGTGGCCCGCGCCCTCGAGGCGGTGCTGTCGCGGCTCGCTGCCCGCCTCGGCGAGGCGGCCCTCTTCGCCGCCGAGCCCGTCGACCGCCACCGCCCCGAGGCCGCTTATGGCGCGGTGTCCTTCCGGCCACATGGGAAGCATGGCGCGGGTGGATCACGGTGTCCCTCTCCCTCTGGGAGAGGGCACTCGGACTCCTGGGAAACCGCGAGGGGTGAGGGCGTTCGCCCCTCGGCAACGCCCGACTGCATCCGCCCCACGCGGCTTCTCGATCCGCCCCGGCCGGTGGTGGCCGAGGGGGAGGGGGGCCGGCTCACCGCGCTGCGGGTGGAGGGGCGCGCCTTCCCGGTCCTCTACCTGGCCGGGCCGGAGCGGCTCGCCGGCGAGTGGTGGAGCGAGCGCTTCGACCGCGACTACTACCGCGTGCGCCTGAAGGGGCTGGGCGACGCCTGGGTCTACCGCGACGGCCAGGACGGCCGCCTCTACCTGCACGGACTCTTCGACTGACCATGCCGCCCCGCTACGCCGAGCTGCGCTGCAAGTCGAACTTCTCCTTCCTCGCCGGCGCCAGCCACCCCGAGGAGCTGGTGGACCGCGCCGCCGAGCTGGGGCTCTCGGCGCTGGCCGTCGCCGACCGGGACGGGCTCTACGGGGTGGTGCGGGCCCACGCCCAGACGCGGCGGCGCGGGCTGCCGCTGGTGGTAGGGGCCGAGATGACCTGCGAGGACCTGGCTCCGGGCGGCGGCAGCTTGGTGCTGCTGGCGGCGGACCGCGAGGGGTACGCCAACCTGTGCCGGCTGGTGACCCTGGCCCGCCGCGGCGTGCCCGTCGACGTGCCGGGCGCGGTGGACGCGCGGCGAGCGCAGGGCGAGCCGGATGAGGCTCGCCCGGCGGAGGAGGCGAGCTCCGCTCGCCGACGGGCGGAGGCGAAGCCGGCGCAGACGATCGTCGCGGGGGGTCTGGGGGGGCCGGCTGTCGCGGCCCCCCCAGCTCAATGGTTGCGGCGCGAGTCGCCCGGGGTGAGCCTGCTGGCCGTGCTGGAGCGAGCGCGTGGCCTCCACGCCCTCTACCCAGGTGCCGACGCCGGCGTGGCGGCGCGGCTGCGCGAGGCCTTCGGCCGGCGGCTCGCCCTGGCGGTGGCGCGCCACCACGTGGCCGGCGAGGAGGCCCGCATCGCCGCGGCGCGCAGCGTGGGGGAGCGCCTCGGCATCCCGGTGGCGGTGGTGAACGACGTCCACACCCACTGCCGGCGCCGCCAGCCGCTGCAGGACGTCCTCACCTGCGTCCGGCTCGGCACCACCGTGGAGAAAGCCGGGCGCCGCCTCTTCCCCAACGCCGAGCGCACCCTGAAGGGGCCGGAGGAGATGGCCCGGCTGTGGCAGGACTTCCCGCAGGGGCTCGAGGCCGCCGCCGCGGTCGCCGACGCCTGCCGCTTCCGCCTCGACGAGATCCGCGGCGAGCACCCGCTGCCTCCCGTGCTGGAGCCCTCTCCCTCTGGGAGAGGGCACTCGGATTCCACGGAAACCGCGAGGGGTGAGGGCGCCCCCCTTACCGGCATGCCCCTCCTGCGGGCCCTGGTCCGGGAGGGCACCCGCTGGCGCTACGGCGGCCCGCCGCCCGAGGACGTGGAGCGGCAGCTCCTGCGCGAGCTGGACCTCGTCGAGCAGCTCGGCTACTCGAGCTACTTCCTCACCGTCTGGGACCTGGTCCGCTTCGCCCGCTCGCGCGGCATCCTCTGCCAGGGGCGCGGCAGCGCCGCCAACTCGGCGGTGTGCTTCGCGCTGGGTATCACCTCCATCGACCCGGTGCGCATGGGGCTGCTCTTCGAGCGCTTCATCTCGGCCGAGCGCGGCGAGCCGCCCGACATCGACGTGGACTTCGAGCACGAGCGGCGCGAGGAGGTGATCCAGTACGTCTACCAGAAGTACGGCCGGGACCGGGCCGGGATGGTCTGCGAGGTCATCAGCTACCGGGCCCGCTCCGCCATCCGCGACGTGGGCAAGGCCCTCGGCCTCTCCCTGGGCCAGGTGGACCGCCTGGCCAAGCTCCTCTCCAGCCACGACGACCTGGCAACCGTCACGCCGGCGGTGCTGGCCCAGGCCGGCCTGGATCCGGAGGCCTCCCCGGCGGTGCGCCTCGCCCTCGAGCTGGCGGGCGAGATCGCCGGCTTCCCGCGCCACCTCTCCATCCACGTGGGGGGCTTCGTCATCACCCGGCGGCCGCTCGACGAGACCGTGCCCATCGAGCCGGCCGCCATGCCCGGACGCACCGTGGTGCAGTGGGACAAGGACGACCTCGCCGAGCTGGGGCTGCTCAAGGTGGACCTGCTCGGCCTGGGGATGCTCACCGCGCTGTCGCGCTCCTTGCGGCTGCTCCGCGATCACCGCCCGGCGCCGGCCCTGCCGACCCCCGCGCCTCATCCCGACTCCCTCGCGACCATCCCGGCGGAGGACCCGGCGGTCTACGACATGTGCTGCCAGGCCGACACCATCGGCGTCTTCCAGATCGAGTCGCGGGCGCAGATGTCACTCCTGCCGCGCCTCAAGCCCCGCCGCTTCTACGACCTGGTCATCTCGGTGGCCATCATCCGCCCCGGACCCATCCAGGGCGGCATGGTCCATCCCTACCTGCGCCGCCGCGACGGGCTGGAGGCGGTGCGCTATCCCTACCAGCCGCTGCGGGCGGTGCTGGAGAAGACGCTGGGGGTGCCGCTCTTCCAGGAGCAGGCCATGCGGCTGGCAGTGGTGGCCGCCGGCTTCACCCCGGGCGAGGCGGACGAGCTGCGCCGGGCCATGACCCACAAGCGCTCCCACGAGCGCATCGAGGCCATGCGGGCGCGCCTCACGGAAGGGATGGCGGCCCGCCGCATCCCCCGGGAGGACGCCGAGGCCATCCTGCGCCAGCTGCACGGCTTCGCCGGCTACGGCTTCCCCGAGTCGCACGCCGCCTCCTTCGCCCTGCTGGTGTACGCCTCGGCCTGGATGAAGCGCTACCATCCGGCGGCCTTCGCCTGCGCCCTCCTCGACAGCCAGCCCATGGGGTTCTACGCCCCCCACACGCTGGTGGAGGACGCCAAGCGCCACGGTGTGGAGGTGCGCGGGGTAGACGCCTGCCACTCCGGCTGGGACTGCTCGCTGGAGGGACCGGAGCCGGGCGCCGCCGCCGCGCCGGGCCAGGCGCCGGCGCTGCGGCTCGGGCTCAGGCTGGTGCGGGGCCTGCCGCGGGCGGTGGGGGAGGGAATCCTGGTGGCCCGCCGGCTCTCCCCCTTCGCCTCCATCGAGGACCTGGCCCGGCGTGCCCGGCTGTCGCGGGCCTGGCTCTCGCGGTTGGCCGAGGCCGGGGCGCTCCGCTCGCTGGAGCGGGGGCGGCGCCGGGCGCTGTGGCGGTCGCTGGCGGTCTCCGGGAACGCCGACGACCTCTTCGCCGGGCGGGCGCCGCCGGAACGGGAGGCGGAGCTGCCAGAGCCCAGTGCGGCCGAGGAGGTGACCCTGGACTACGCCGCCACCGGTCTCTCCGAGCGGGCCCACCCCATGTCGCTCCTTCGGCCGGCCCTGGCGGGGCGGGGGACGCGCACCGCCCGCGAGCTCTCGCGCATGCGGGACCGGGCGGCGGTGGAGGTGGCCGGGCTGGTCATCGTGCGGCAGCGGCCGCAGACCGCCCGGGGGATCGTCTTCGTCTCCCTGGAGGACGAGACCGGCATCGCCAACCTGGTGGTGATGCCCGACGTCTACGAGCAGTACCGCCCGCTGGTGCGCGCCTCGCCGTTCCTGGTGGCGCGGGGGCGGGTGGAGCGGAACGGCCAGGTGGTGAACGTGCGGGTGCGGGAACTCCGGTCGCTGGCGCTGGCGCCGGCGGTGGGAGACCACTCCCGCGATTTCCACTGAATGGATCGGGACGCCGGCCGGGACAGGGCAGGACGCCTCCCGCGGGCGGTCGCCTCGGCGCAGCCGGACCGCTCCCGCCCGGGGCCGTCCCGGGGAGCCCCCGCCGCGGATGAATCCCCGTCGCCCCCCGTCCGTCCCGAGGCTATGATTCCCCACCTCCAGGGAGGGTTCCCCGCATGCGTACGCTCGTCCTCGCCCTGCTGTGTCTGGCCGCACCGGCCTTCGCCGCCGACAAGCCCGCGGCCGCGCCGCTCGCCGCCCCGGCCGCCGGGCGCAGGGTGGAGATCAAGATCACCGACGCCGGCTTCGAGCCGCGCCAGGTGAAGGCCAGGAAGGGCGAGCCGCTCACCAT
>DASRTO010000642.1:0-4114 GCA_035655915.1 Anaeromyxobacteraceae bacterium | reverse complement strand
CGGCCGGAGGCTCCCCGCAGGCCCGAGCACCCGCCCCGGCGCGCCCCGCGCCGCGAGCGCGAGGTGGCCGCGGCGCCCGAGGTGGCGCCGCGCTCCGAGCCGGAGCGCCGCGAGCCGCCGAAGGCCGAGGAGCCGAAGAAGCCGGCGGCCGAGCCCAGGAAGCCGGAGGCCCCCAGCGCGCCGCCGGCCGCTCCGGTGCGCACCGAGCTCACCTCGGCCGAGGTGGGCGCCTCCATCCGGGCCAGCGCCAAGGCCTTCGACGCCTGCGTGGCCGAGGCCGCCCGCAACGAACCCAACCTCCAGGTGGTGGGCCGGCGCATCGGCCTCTACATCACCGTGAACCCGTCGGGCGCGGTGACCGGGCCGCACATCGACGACGCCAAGGTCGACGACTCGGTGCTCGGGGCCTGCCTCAAGTCCACCGCCCGCAAGATGGTCTTCCCCGCCTTCCAGGGCGAGTCCTTCCAGGTGCGCATCCCCATGGTGCTGGGCGGCGGCAAGTAGGCCTGCGGCGCGTCGTCGTACCGGGGGGATGAAGCCCCCGGACCCACCGCTCCGGCCGAGCCTCATCCGGCTGGGCCTTCGCTCGCCTGCTGCAGCACATACCCGTGGGGGCTGGCTCGCATGGGTTCACCCCATCGCAACGCGCCCGACGGCGGAGAAGCTGCGCCATCTCGCGAACCCGTGCCGCAGCCACTTGGGGCGTACCATGCGGGGTTGCCCGTGGCTACGGTGCTCTGCAGGCGAGCCATGCCAGGTTCCTCCCAGGTGGCCCGTTCCAGTCACGCCCTCGAGGAGCACACGGGTGAGCTGAAGCTGCGCATCGAGGCCCCCTCCCTCCCGGACCTCTTCGCCGAGGCCGGCAAGGCCCTGGCCGAGGCCATGGGAGCGCCGGAGGGCGAGGGGGTGCCGGTGGAGAAGAGGATCGAGGTCGAGGCGAGCGACCGGGACGCGTTGCTCGTGGACTGGCTCAACGAGCTCGTCTTCCTGGCGGAGGCGGAGAAGATGATCTTCCGGGAGTTCCGCGTGGAGCTCCCGTCGGAGGGGCGACTCCTGGCTCTCGCGCGCGGGGCGAGGGTCGAGCGGCTGCGCAATCCCGTCAAGGCCGCCACCTATCACGCCCTCGCCATCACCGCCCGGCCCCAGGGCTTCGTCGCCACCGTGGTGCTCGACGTGTGAGCTGGACCAGCGGGGTCTCGATGGACTACGAGCTGCGACAGGTCGGCCCCTTCCTCCACGAGGTCGTCCGGCCCGAAGGCTCGGGCACGCGGCCTCCGGCGCGGGTCTTCGCGGACGAGGAGCTGCTCGCCCAGATCCGGCGCGATCGAAGCCTATGGCAGCTCGTGAACGTGACCGCGCTCCCGGGAATCGCGCGGGCCGCCCTGGGAATGCCCGACATGCACGAGGGCTACGGCTTCCCCGTGGGCGGCGTCGCGGCGACGCGCCTGCCGGACGGGGTCATCTCGCCGGGCGGCATCGGTTTCGACATCAACTGTGGGGTCCGGCTGCTCGTCTCGCAGCTCCGGCAAGAGGCCGTGGCCGCGTCCATCGAGCCCCTGGTCCACGAGATCAGCCGGAGCATCCCCGCCGGGTACGGCCGCAAGGGACGCCTCTCGCTGACTCGCGACGAGCTCGATCACGTCCTGGATGAGGGCTGCCCCTACCTGTTCCGCGAGCACGGCGTCGGGCACCCGGAGGACCTGGAGTACATCGAATCCGGAGGCGCGCTGCCCGGAGCAGAGGCTGGCCAGGTGTCGGACCGCGCCAAGGTCCGCGGGGCGGACCAGTTGGGCACGCTGGGCGGAGGCAACCACTTCGTCGAGGTGCAGGTCGTGGAGGCGATCTACGACGAGGAGGCGGCCCGCCGGTTCGGCCTCTTCGCGGGCCAGATCGCCGTGCTGGTCCACACCGGCTCGCGCGGCCTCGGCCACCAGGTCTGCACCGATCACCTCCGGACCATGGACTCGGTCGTGCGCCGCTACGGCATCTCCCTGCCGGATCGGCAGCTCGCCTGCGCGCCGCTCTCGTCTCCCGAGGGGCGGAGCTACCACGCCGCCATGGCCGCCGCGGCCAACTTCGGCTTCTGCAACCGGCAGGTCATCGGTCACCGCGTGCGCGACGTCTTTCGGCGCGTGCTCCGCAGCCCGGAGGCGGAACTGCGGCTGGTCTACGACGTGGCGCACAACACCGCCAAGATCGAGCGCTACGGCTCGGAGACTCTCTGCGTGCACCGGAAGGGTGCCACCCGCGCCTTCGGCCCCTCGAACCCCGAGTTGCCCAAGGCCTACCGCGGCGTCGGGCAGCCGGTGCTCATCCCCGGCAGCATGGGGACCGCCTCGCACGTCCTCGTGGGCACGGACGAGGCCCGGGAGATCTCCTTCGCCAGCACCTGCCACGGGGCGGGACGAGCCATGAGCCGCGGCGCCGCAAAGCGGCGGGTGGCGGGGCACCTCTTGCGCGCCGAACTCCTCGCGCGCGGGATCTTCGTGCGCTGTCCCAGCAACACCGAGCTGGCCGAGGAGGCGCCGATCGCCTACAAGGACGTCGACCGGGTGGTGGAGGTGGTCCACCGGGTCGGGATCGCCCGCAAGGTCGCGCGCCTCCGGCCCATCGGCGTCGTCAAGGGCTAGGCCCTGCCCTGCAGACGAGGCTGCCCGACCGTGCCCGGCTGGATCGTCCCGCCCCCGAGCGAGCCGCGAAAGAGCTGCGAGGAGTTTCGGCTCGAGCGCGAGGCCAAGGTGCGCTGGCTCGAACGCCAGGGGCTCCTGCGCTCGGCGCGCGTCCGGAGCGCGCTGCTCGCGGTGGGCCGCGAGGACTTCATCCCGCCCCAGTATAGGGACCACGCCTATGAGGAGGTCCCGTTGCCGCTGCCCGGCGCGCACTCCACCATCTCCTGCCCGCACAGCTACCCGCTGTTCTACGAGCCGCTGGGGCTCGACGAGGGTCACCGCTTCCTCGAGATCGGCACCGGCTCGGGCTACGGCGCCGCAGTGGCGCGCCAGGTCGTCGGGTCTCGGGGGCTCGTGGTGTCGGTCGAGATCGATCCCGTCACGCACGAGTTCGCCCGCCGCAACCTCGCGAGCGCGGGATACCGCGACGTGGTGCTGGTGCTGGGCGACGGCGGGCTGGGCCATCCGCCCGAGAGCCCCTACGATCGCATCGCCGTCACCGCGGCGTGCGATCCGGTGCCGCCGCCGCTGTTCGAGCAGCTCGGGCCCGACGGTCGCCTCATCGCGCCGGTGCAGGCGGGAGCGGCGCAGTGGCTGGTGCTGTTCCAGAAGCGCGAGGGCCGGCTGGTGCGGCGCGAGCTGTGCGAGGTGCTGTACATGGGGCTGCGCGGCGCCTACGGGGCTCCCGAGCGGCACCAGCGCTAGGGGCGCGCGCGTCACAAGTCCCGAGCGTGTATGGCCTGGGCCGGGTCGCCCGGGCGCTCACACCTCCACGACGACCCCAAGTGCGCCCCGGGCCTTCCCGCACCGCGTCAGCCCGGCCGAGTGGGGCCACCGTCATGTTGCGCGGGGCCCTGCGTCCGCACGCGCGCTTGCGAGGGGGCCATGTCGCTGACCCCTTCGACCGTCCCCAAGAGCCCAGACTCGCCACCCGCGGAGGAGGTCTAATTTTGCCAAGAAAGGAGGCTGTATGTTCGTTCGAGAAGCCATGGCAAAGGAGGTCTGGAGCTGCCACGCGGACGAGCCCCTCTCGGCGGCGGCACGGATCATGTGGGAGCACGACGTGGGCGCGGTTCCGGTCGTCGACGCCGCGGGCAAGCTCGCCGGCATCATCACGGACCGGGACGTCTGCATGGCAGCGTACTTCACCGGCGGCCCGCTCGCGGCCGAGCCAGTGCGCCCGCACATGTCGACGCAGGTGTTCACGACCACCCCGGAGGATCGCGTCGAGGCCGCCGAGGAGCTCATGCGGTCGAAGCAGGTCCGCAGGTTGCCCGTCGTCGACGCCGCCAGGCAGGTCGTCGGCATGGTGTCCCTGAGCGACCTCGCCCGCGCGGCTGCCGAGCGCGGCCGCAAGCTCCTCGACTCGAGCGAGGTGATCGCGACGCTGGCGGCGATCGTCCAGCCTCGCCCGCGACTCGTCGCGGCCGCATGACGGGCGAGGG
>DASRTO010000641.1:0-1853 GCA_035655915.1 Anaeromyxobacteraceae bacterium | reverse complement strand
GCTGACCTTCGCCGCCGACTACCGGGCCGTCGGGCTCGCGCCCTTCCGCTACCACGTGATCAGCCTGCTGGTGCACCTCGCCGCCGGCGTCCTGGCCTTCCTCCTCTCCCGGCGGCTGCTCGCCCGCGCCGGGCACCCCCGCGCCGCGGCGCTGGCGCTCCTGGCCGCGGGCGCCTTCCTGCTCCACCCCATCCAGACCCAGGCGGTGGCCTACGCGGCGCAACGGTCCGAGGTGCTGGCGTCGGCCTTCTACCTCCTGGTCCTGCTCCTCCTCGAGGAGGCGGCGGCACGGTGGCGCACGCCTCGCGGCGGCGCGGCCTGGGCCGGGGGCGTGGGGGCGTGGCTCCTGGCCATGGGGTCGAAGTCCATCCCCATCACCGCCCCGGCGGCGTTCGTCCTGGACCAGGCGGTGGTCGCTCCCGAGGGGGAGCGCGGGGCCGCAGCCCTGTGGAGCCGCACGCGGCGAGCCCTGCTGGTGGCCGCCCCGGCCTTCTCGCTCGCGGCGTGGAGCGCCTGGCTCCACCTGCGCGCCTTCAGCGCCACCCCGCAGACGGGCGTGGGCTTCCAGTCGCTGGCGCTGCCCGTTGGGCACTACCTCCTCACGCAGCTGCGCGTGCAGTGGCTGTACCTGCGCCTCCTCGCGTGGCCCGACGCGCTGGCGCTCGACCGGACCTTCGACCCGAGCCGGGGCCTCGACGCCGCCTCGGCGTTGGCAGGCCTCGGGGTCCTCGCCCTGCTGGGGCTCGCGACCTGGCTGTGGGTCCGGGCCGAGCGCGGCCGCGGCGACGTCCCCCTGCAGCGCATCGCCGCCTTCGGCATCTACTGGTGGTTCCTGCTGCTCGCCCCGTCGTCGTCGGTGATCCCGGTCGTCGACCTGGCCGTGGAGCATCGGGTCTACCTGGCGTCGCTCGGCCCCATCCTGGCCGCGATCGCGGGCGCCGACGCGGCGCTGGCGAGACTCCCGCCCCGGCGAGCTGGCGCGGCCGGAGCCGCGCTCGGCGCCGCGGTCCTGCTGGCGCTCGGCGCGGCGCTGCGGGCTCGGGCCGGCGTCTGGGCCACCGAGGAATCGCTGTGGCGAGACGCCTCGGCCAAGTCCCCCGGCAGCGCCCGCATCCTGACGAACCTCGGGCTGGCGCTGCAGAGGAAGGGCGACCTCGACGGGGCCGAGGCCGCCTACCGGCGTGCCTGGCCCATGGCTCGCGAGCCCCTTCAGGTGAGGCAGCTCGCCCGGAACTACGGCGGGCTGCTGGAGATGCGCCACCGCCCGGCCGAGGCCTTGCCCATCCTGGAACTCGGGCTCTCCGTAGACAGCGAGGACCCGGAGCTCCGGGCCAACCGCGCGGTGGCGCTGGCGCAGCTCGGCCGCCGCGAGGAGGCCATCGCCGAGGCGCGGCGCGCGGCCGCGGCCGCTCCCGGCGACCCGGCCATCCGCAACCTGCTCGGCGAGGTCCTCGCCTACCACCAGCAATGGGCGGCGGCGCTGGAGGAGTTCCGCGTCGCCGCCGCCATCGATCCCGGCTCTCCCACCTACCTCGCCAACCAGGTGGTGCCGCTGGCGGGCGTGGGGCAGCGCGACGAGGCCTGCGCGCTCCTCCGGCAGGTGACCTCGCGCTTCCCCGCGGCGCAGCTCCCGCGGGAGGTCCCGCGCTGGCGGTCCATGATCGGCTGCCCGCCCTAAAGGAAGGGGCGGAGGCGCTGGCGCGCCCCCGCCCCGTGACACCGCGGTGGGCCGGGGCCCACCTCGTCGCTCTCGCCTACTGGAAGAAGCTCATGACCTTCGCGATGGCGGCGTCGAGGACGCCGGTGGCGTTCTCGAGCTGGTACCCGTTCGTCGCGGTGTGGTCGTAGGAGGA
>DASRTO010000640.1:0-5365 GCA_035655915.1 Anaeromyxobacteraceae bacterium | reverse complement strand
CGCATCCCGACCCGCGAACAGGCGGAGGCCTACGAGCACAAGATGCTGGCCGAGTCCTACGAGGGCCGGTTCTTCGACCGGCTGAAGGAGCCGACCGCCACCGTGCGGCAGCTCTGGAGCGAGTACGAGCCGATCACGAAGCGCGACAACGACTCCTGGCGGTCGGACGTCGGCCGGGCGGCGCACCTCGTGCGCCTGCTCGGTGACCAGCGGGCGTCGCGGCTCACCCGCGGCGACGTGGAGGAGTACCGGACGAAGCGGCAAGCCGAGACCACCCGGCGCGGCGGGGCCCCGTCCCCGGGCACGCTGGACCGCGAGGTGGAGCTCTTGAAGCGCCTCCTCAACTACGCGGCCGCCTGCGGCCGGCTTAGCGAGAACCCCATCGCCCGCGTGAAGCTCCTCCGGGTACCGAACGTGCGGCGGGTGGTCCTCGACGAGGAGGCCTTCTGGCGGCTCCACGCCAAGGCCGAAGCCTGGCTCAGGCCCATCCTGCTCGTCGCCTTCGACACCGGGATGCGCAAGAGCGAGGTCCTGAACCTCCGCTGGTCCCAGATCGACCTCGAGGCCGGCGCCGTCCGGCTCGAGGCCGAGGACACCAAGACCGACGAGCCCCGGGTGGTCTACCTCACGGAGCGGGTCCTCAAGACCCTCGCGGAGCAGCCCCGCCTGCTCGCCATCGACAGGGACTTCGTCTTCGTGAACCCGGCGACGGGGAAGCCCTGGCAGGACGTCCAGGGGGCCATGGAGCGGGCCCGGGAGGCCGCCGGCCTCACGGGCGTCTGGGTCCACGACCTGCGTCGCTCCTTCGTCACCCTGGCGCGCCGCAGCGGCCTTCCCGAGTCGGTGGTGGCCCGCTTCTCCGGCCACCGGACCGCGGCGGTCTTCAAGCGCTACAACATCGTCGAGGAGCAGGACCTCAAGGCAGCCGTCCAGGTGCTCAACCGGACCCGGAAGACAGCCGAGTCAGGCCAAGCCCCGTCTGGACACGAAATGGACGCAGTTGACCAGAAGTGAGAACGGAAGCACGAAGCCCCCGCCAGTAAGTGCTGGCGAGGGCTCCGGAATAACTGGTTGCGGGGGAAGGATTTGAACCTTCGACCTTCGGGTTATGAGCCCGACGAGCTACCTGGCTGCTCCACCCCGCGTCAGGTGGCGAAAGCGTTGGACCTTCTAGTCTTAAGGGCCGTGCGGGTCAAGGTCTTTTTGCCCGTCGGCGACGACAACCAAGCCTGACCGCGGCACTGCCAGGGACCCGAGCCCTGGCGGTAACGGCAGTACGGACGGACGGCCTTCAGCGGCGCCCGCCCCCGCCGTGGCCGCCGCCGTGACCTCCCCCGTACCCTCCGCCGTACCCGCCGCCACCACGGGCGCCGCCTCCGCCGACGAAACCACCTCGCGGAGCCGAGCCCCCGTAAGACGGCGCCGCCATGCCTCGAGCGCCGTAACCGCCCCCGTACGCCGGACCCGCGTAGGCGCGGGATGGCGCCCCGTAGCCGGACCGGTAAGGCGCGGCGTAGCCGCCCCGATAGGGCGCCGCGTACCCGGCCCGGGCCGTCCCGTAACCACCCGGCGGGACCGCGTAGCCAGACCGGGGAGGCGCGGCCGGAGCCGCCCTGGGCGCGGCCGGGGCCGCCCTGGGCGCCGCCGGCGCGCTCCTGGGCGCCGCGGGCGCTGGCGCATAGCCGGGCCGGGTCCCCGCAGGCGGCGCAGCGTAGGTGCCGCGCGGAGGAGCCGGGGCCGTGCCGGCGCCACGAGGAGGTGGAGCGGGGTAACGACCGGGCGGAGGCGCCGGGTAAGTGCCCCGGGGAGGCGGGTGGTACCAGTGCCCGCCGTGGTAGTAGCCGCCGTACCAGCCCCAGTAGGCGTACGCGGGTGCGTAGCCGTACCAGTGACCGTATCCGTAGCCGTACCAGGGGTAGTACCAGGGTCCGACGGCGAAGTAGGGCATCACGCCCCAACCCCAGATCCACGGCGCGACCATCCAGGCCCAGCCGATGGCCGGGTAGTAGACGTACATGTTGGGCGTCGAGCCATCGGGCGGCAGGTAGACGTACTCCTGCCCGTATGGCATCCACACCCAACCGTACTGCTCGGTGTAGACCCACTGCCCTGCCGGCACGTTCGTCTGGGCCGTGGTGCTCGGCTGGGCCGCCGGCGGCTCGGGAATCTGCGCTGGCGGAGCCGGAGGCGTCTCGGCCGGCGCGGGCGTGGCAGGCTTCGCCGCCTGGTCCGTCGCCTGGGCCTGCGCCTGGCTCGCCGCCGGCTTCTCCTCGGCCCTGACCGCAACTGGAGCCACGGCCAGGACCATCGCCAAGTATCCGATGAAGGTCCTCATGACCAGCTCCTCCATCTTTACATTAAACGCCTTCGCCGTGTTGTTCAGTGCCACCCCCATCTTTCTCCCATAAACCCCTGAACAGATAGGATGTTAGTGCGTGGTCCGGGCCCGGCGTCGGCCGCCGCCACCCTGCCCGCCCGTCGGCCCCGCAGGCCCGGTATGCGGCGCGGCGACCCCAATGGGGCGCCCTTTCGGCGGGGGCTGTCAGGCTCCGCGAGCGATCCTGAGCACGGCTCCGGGCACGGTGAAGATCGCCGCCAGCGCCACCATGGTGGGGCCGGTCGGGACCTGCCAGAACCAGGAGAGCACGTAGCCGCCGCCGGCTGCGACGAGCCCGAGCACCGCCGCCACCGCGAAGGCCGGACGCAGCCGCGAAGTGACGAGCAGGGCCGCCGCCGCCGGGATGGTGAGGAAGGCGAACACCGGCAGCGCCCCCAGGGCCCGCGCCGACACCGGGATGGCGAGGCCGACGGTGAGGAAGAGCACCCCGCTCCACAACCGGCCGTCGAGCCCCATGGCCTGGGCGGTCTCGCGGTCGAACGAGACGAAGACGATCTCCTTCTGGAATACGGTGTGGACCGCCGCCGATAGGAGCGTCACGCCAGCCAGCACCAGCACGTCCTCGAAGGGGACCGCCACCGCATTCCCGAAGACCATGGAGTTCAGGTCGTGGGCGGCGTGGATGAGCCGGTTGGCGCCCAGGATCACCAGCGCCCCAGCCACCACGTAGGCCATCCCCACCCCGGCCTCGGTTGGGAGCCGCCGCCCCGCCTCCAGGGTCCCCAGGAGCAACGCCCCGGCCACCGAGAATCCGAGCGCCACCGCCAGCTGCACCGCCGGGTGCTCCACCTCCACGCCCAGGCGCTCCTGCGCCAGCAGGGCCACGATGATCCCCAGGGTGGCGAGCTGGGTCAGCGCCGCCGAGACGAACACGGTGCGCCGGAGCACCACGTAGACCCCCAGGAAGCCGAGCAGCGCCCCGGCCAGCAGCGAGGCCAGGAGCGGGTCGCGCCAGATGTCCCGCGCCTCCCAGAAGCCGGCCAGCCCGCCCATCAGGCCGCCCTCCCCCCGCCCGCCTCCGGGTAGACGAAGCGGCGGCCGTTCTCCTCCCGCACCGTCACCGGCCGCCCGTAGAGCGCGGAGAGGGCCTCGGGCCGGAGCATCTCGGCCAGGGTCCCCACTTGCCACAGGCCACGCTCCTGGTCGGCGAAGGCCAGCCGCGCCGCGTAGTTCGCCACCGCCTCCAGCCGGTGGGACACCATCACCACCGCCAGGCCGCCCTGGTGCAGGTCGCGCAAGAGGTCCATGGCGGAGAGCTCGGCGGCCGGGTCCATGCCGCTGGTGGGCTCGTCGAGGGCCAACAGGTCCGGCTCGGCCGCCAGGGCGCGGGCGATGAGGGTGCGTTGCCGCTGGCCGCCGGAGAGCTTCTGGAAGGGACGGCGCCACAGGTCGGCGAGCCCGACGCGCTCCAGCGCGTGGCGGGCCCGCTCCCGGTCGGCGGAGCCGAGCCGGCGGCCCGGGCCGGCGCGGCGCACCCGCCCCATGAGCACCACGTCGCCGGCCGAGAGCGGCCAGAGCGGGTCCACCGCCTCGCGCTGCGGCACGTACCCCACCCGCAGCGACGGGGCCGCCTCGCGGCGGCCGCCGAGCGGCGCCAGCGATCCCAGCAGCGTTCGCAGGAGCGTGGTCTTGCCGCCGCCGTTCGGCCCCACCACCGCCAGGAAGTCGCCCGGCGCCACCTCCAGGTCGATGGCCTGGAGCAGGGGCCGGCCGTAGCCGATGGCGGCGCCGGCGAGGCGGACGAGCGGGCCCATGGCGCCCACGCTTACCACGGTCCCCTGGCCTCCTCGACTTCCCGACGCGGACTGCTCACCGGAGCGCCTGGGTCACGATCCGCACCAGCTCGTCCATGTAGCGGATGTAGGTGGTGGCCTCGCCGGTCCCGCCAACGTCGCCGGGGATGAGCACCAGCGTCGCACCTCCCAGCCGGGACACGAGCTCGCCCGACTTCGGGTCGTAGTAGTTCTCCACCAGGATCGCCTTCACTCCCTCGCGCTTCACCACTGCGACCACGTCGGCCAGGTGAGAGGGGGTCGGAGGAATGCCCGGCTTCGGCTCCAGCACCTCGGCCAGCCTGAGCCCCGCCCAGTCGAGGAAGTAGGTCAGCGTGCGGTGCCGGGTGACCACCGGCCGGCCCTTGAACGGGGCGAGCTGGGCGGCCCAGCGCGCCTCCGCCTCGGCGAGACGCGTCGAGAAGGCGGTCAGGTTCGCCTGGTAGGCAGCGGTGCCGGTCGGGTCGAGCTCGCCCAGCCGCCCGGCGATGGCCTTCGCCACCTGGAAGGCCCGGCGCGGATCGGAGAGGAAGTGCGGGTTGCCTGCCGGGTGGAGGTCTCCCATGGAGCGGTCCACCGGGCCGGTGGGAATCTCCAGCACCGTCACCACGCTGGCGGCGGTGAGGCGGCGCCGGCCACCAGGCTGGATCTCGGCGTTGCGCGACTGGTTCACCAGCGGCGGGAGCCATCCGATCTCCAGATCGAGCCCCTCGTCCACCAGCAGATCGGCCCGCCGAAGCTTCAATGCCAGGCTCGGGTTGGGATCGACGAAGTGCGGGTCCTGGATGCCGCGGGAGAGGCTCTCCACCGACGCCCGGTCGCCGCCCACCTCGCGCGCCAGCGCGGCCAACCCCTCGGTGGTGGTGACCACGCTCAGCGCCGCCCGCGCCGGCAGCGGCGCCACCACCGCCGCAATGATCGCCAGTAGGGCGGGGGCTAGTCCCCCGCCGATCTCACCGCGAGCGCCGTGTAGGGCGGGGGCTAGTCCCCCGCCGGATGCCGTGCGATTTGGGTTCACGTCTCGCTCCTAGAACGGGTGCGCCCCGTGGGCGCCGATGGCGAACTCGAGGTGGAGCAGGACCTCCAGGCCGTCGCGCCCTCCTGGAAGCTGGTCCTCCGAGACCTGGAGGCGGATGCGCTGGAACTCGCTGGGGAGGAATCCTGCCAGGGCCGACCAGCGCCGCTCCCGGCCGCC
>DASRTO010000639.1:0-3261 GCA_035655915.1 Anaeromyxobacteraceae bacterium | reverse complement strand
CGTGGCCGGGGGCATGCGCGGGTCGCACGTGCAGCCGCTCATGCCGGTGCCGCTGAACTCCGGCACCAGCTACTTCGACGGCCCGCCGCTGGTCTCCTGCGCCGCCTACTCGATGCGCCAGGGCCGCTTCACCGGGCCGCTCGACGCCTTCGCCCACCCGTTCTGGGACGCGGTGCGCCTGCGGGTGGCGGACAAGGCCGCCGAGATGCGGCGTCAGGGGTTCTTCGGCGCGGCCATGCTGCCCATGGGGGAGCTGGAGTACACCGGCATCGTGGAAAAGCTGGGGGCGCTGGAGAAGCGCTTCGTGGTCCGCGGCGGGAAGGCCGGGGAGCAAGCGGACTGACGCGGCCCGCCCGGCGGCCATCAGGGCCGGCGCAGCACCAGAAGCAGGTCGCCCTCCCCCACCTCCACCCGGGCGGCCGGCTCGAGCCCGGCCAGGCGCCCGGCCCGCTCCAGGGCCTCGGCGGCCGGCACGGCCAGGCCCGCCGGCCGCAGCCGGCGCTCCAGCGCCTGGAGGCGCGGTGGCGCGGGCATTCCCGCTCGCCGGAACGGCCCCAGGACGCAGAGGGGCCCGCCGGTGGGCAGGACCCGCGCCGCGCCGGCCGCCAGGGCCTCCCCGGCCGCCGGCGGCAGCAGGTGCAGCACGTTGACGCACAGCACCGCCTCGGCCCGCTGCCGCCACCAGGTGGAGAGCCCGAGGTCCAGGTTCAGCGGCGGCCGGAGGTTCCCGAGGCCGGCCTCGCCTGCCCAGGCGGCGATGCTCTGGCGCGCCTCCTCCTCCGGGTCGCTGGGCTGGATGACCAGGTGGGGCAGCTGGCGCGCCAGGAAGATGGCGTGCTCCCCGGTGCCGCTCCCCAGCTCCAGGAGCGTGCCCGAGGCCGGCAAGAAGGGGCGCAGGGCGGCCAGCAAGGCGTCGCGGTTCGCCAGCGCCGCCGGGGCGTGGCGCTTGCCGTTCACGGCCTGGTCCCGGACCCCCGCGGCGCCACCCGACCCGCCAGCCAGCGCCCCAGCTCGAAGTCGCTGCCGGTGATGTGCCGCCGGAGCCAGTCGGCCACCCAGTTGTTGACCCGCATCCCCATGAGCACGGTGGGGCCCTGTTCGTCGAACTCCACTTGCATGCGCAGGTAGTCCTGCATGAAGCGGTCGTGCTCGGCCTTGTGGGCGGCGTACCCCGGGTAGCCGGAGGTGACCATCCAGCGCTCCTCGGCCCCGAAGTGACTCACCACGTAGTCCCCGAGGAACTCGAGGAGCCGCCCCGCCTCCTCGCGCTCGCCGCCGACGATGCCCCGCAGCAGCCGCTCCAGCCGCAGGAACAGCTCCTGGTGCTGCTGGTCGATCTCCGGGATCCCGATGGCCAGCGCGTCCGTCCAGGGCATGCCGTTGTCCCCTCCGCCGCCACAGGTAACCCCATCGCCCCGCGCCCGATCAAGTCCCGCGCGCGCCGCCGTCGCAGCGCCATCGATCGCCCGGCCGTCCGGGTCGGGCCGCCGAGTTTCCTCCACGCCCTTTTCGGGTGAGGATGGTTCCCATGCCCGACCGAAAAGGCCCCGGCGCCAAGGCGCGGAAGCCCGCCGCGGGGCGGCCGGACCCGGAGCCGCGCTACCTCGACATCTCCCGCAGCGGGTACCTGGACACCACGCGGCTCGCGCCGCGCGCCCCGCCGGAGCCCCCGCGACCCGCGGCGGGCGCCCTGTCCCGCTCCCCCTCTCCCTCGCCGCGGGAGGTGGCCCGGAGCGGGATCGTGGACGCGGGCCGCGGCCCCTCGGCCCCGCGCCGCGAGCCGGAGCCGCCGGTCATGACCCGCCGGCAGCTCGAGGCCGAGTACCAGCGGCTGCGGCGCCAGTTCGGCGACTCGGCCGAGAACCCCGGCTCCTTCCGCTGCCAGGGGTGCCGCCATTGCGCCCACTGCATGTTCTCCCAGGACTGCGAGGGGTGCTACCGCTGCACCCACTGCACCCGCTGCAAGGACTCGTCGCACCTCACCCACTGCGTCGACTGCCGGAACTGCCACGGCTCGAGCTACTGCCATGGGTGCTCCAGCTGCGTCGGATCGTCCTACCTCACGCTATGCCACGCCTGCTCGGACTGCACCTACTGCTTTGGCTGCGTCGGCCTCTCCAAGAAGGACTTCCACATCCTCAACGTGGCCTACACCAGGAGCGAGTATTTCCGAATCGTGAAGGCGCTGGAGGCGGAACCGGGGCGGTAGGACGGGGGGCTCGTCCAGGCTCGTCCCCCGCCGGGACGCTCCCGGCTACCCCAAAGCGCGAAGGCCGCCGCCGGGAAGGGGTCGTTCGCCTCGGGCGTCCACAGTTGGTTCCGGTCGAGCTTGATGGCGGCCTCCACCTTCTTGTAGGGGTAGGGGTAAGCTGTGAGGGCTGGAGACCATCTTCACCGGGCGCGCCCCGTCGCCCTGGTCGCGCTGGCGCTGCTGGGCCCGGCCCGGGCCGGGCCGCCGGAGAAGTCCCCGGAGCCGCCGGCGGCCGCGCCCTCGATCTCGCTCGAGCCGGCCCGCGTCCGTCCCGGCGACGCCTTCCTGGTGACGGTGCGCGGCGCCGACGCCCCGCGGGGCCAGGTGCTGGGCCGGCCGCTCCGCTTCTACCCCATCCCGGGCGGCTTCCAGGCGCTGGCCGGGCTGGCCGTGGAGACGAACCCGGGCCCGCTGGCCATCCCGGTGGAGGCCACTGGCCCGGCGGGCGAGACCGCCCTCTCGGCCGAGCTCTCGGTGACCGAGCCGGCCTTCGCCGAGACCCGGCTGCGGGTGGCGCAGCGCTTCATCTCCCCTCCGCCGGAGGCCAGGCGCCGCATGAAGCGCGACCAGGCCGCCTTCCAGCGGGCCTTCGCCCAGCCCTTCGAGCCGCCGCTCTACCGGGAGGGCTTCGCCTGGCCGCGCGAGGACGAGCTCACCAGCCACTTCGGCGACCGCCGGGTCTTCAACGGCAGGCAGGTGAGCCAGCACTACGGGGTGGACCTGGCGGGGCAGACCGGCGACCCGGTGGCCGCCGCCAACGACGGGCTGGTGGTGCTGGTGCGCGACTGCTACGCCTCGGGCCGGAGCGTGGTGCTGTGGCACGGGGCCGGGCTCTACTCGGTCTACTTCCACCTCTCCGGCTTCGCCGTGAAGGAGGGGGCGCGGGTGCGGCGCGGCGACCTGCTGGGCCGGGTGGGGAAGACCGGCCGGGTGACCGGCCCCCACCTCCACTGGGGCACCAAGCTCGACGGTCTCTACGTGGACCCGGAGTCGGTGCTGCGCCTCGCCGC
>DASRTO010000638.1:0-28336 GCA_035655915.1 Anaeromyxobacteraceae bacterium | reverse complement strand
GAGCGAACGGGGTCCGCCCATCGAGGCGGACCCTTTCGCTAGAAGGGGCCGGCGCCGCAGCGGCGTCCGGCGTCGCAGTCGGCACCGGCCGCGAAGGATTCGCCCGCGGTTGCCGCCGCGCCTGTCCTCGGGGTAGCTTTCGGTCCCCGAGGAGACGCCATGCCAGACGTCGCAGCCCACATCACCGGGACGGTGGTGCGCATCGAGAAGAAGCCCGGCGCCGAGGTCCTGGCCGTCCCGGAGTGAGCCGGTGCCCCGCGTCGCCGTCGAGGACCGAGGCCCGGTCCGGATCCTGACCCTGGACAACCCGGCCAAGCGCAACGCGCTGGACTTCGGGTCGCTGGCCGAGCTGTCCCAGGCCTGCGCCGACGCAGCGCGGGACGGGGTGCACTGCCTGGTGATCCGCGGCGCGGGGGACCAGGCCTTCTCGGCCGGGTTCGACCTCGACGCCATGGACGCCGGGGACGGCGACCGGCCGGACCTGGCGGTGGAGCGGGCCATGGAGGCGCTGGAGGCGGTCCCCTGTCCCACCCTGGCCTTCCTGAACGGCTCGGCCTTCGGCGCTGGCTGCGAGCTGGCGGTCACCTGCGACCTGCGGGTGGCGCGGGCCGGGGTGTCCCTGGGAATGCCGCCGGCCCGGCTGGGCGTGGTCTACGCCGCCGCCGGGCTGCGGCGCTTCCTGGCGCTGGTCGGGCCGTCGCGGACGCGGGAGATGTTCTTCACCGGCCGTCCGGTGGAGGCCGAGGTGGCGCTCGGCTGGGGGCTCGTCGACCGGGTGGAGCCGGCCGACCGGGCCGAGGCCGAGGTCATGGCCATCGCCAAGGAGATCGCGGACAACGCGCCCCTGGCGGTGCAGGGCATGAAGCGAATCCTCCGCCTCCTCGAGGCCTCGCACGAGCGGGGCCTCACCGAGCCGGAGCGCCTGGAGATCTCGGATCTGCGGACGCGCGCCTTCCAGAGCGCCGACCTCGCCGAGGGACGGGCCGCCTTCGCCGAGCGGAGGCCGCCGCGCTTTCGCGGGCGGTAGGGCAGGGCCCGCACCCCGCCCGGCGATTCCCCGGGGGCGTCGGCGGGGGACGAGCCCCCGCCCTACGCCCGCGGGGCGAGCGCAGGCCCAGCCGGATGAGGCTGGGCCGGAGCGAGCGGGGGGGCCGGGGGGGGCATCATCCCCCCGGTACGACGACCCCGAGCCCCCGCCCTACGGTCCGCCGGGACGGGTGAGGGCGCCCGCCGCCCAGCCGGCGAGGAGCGATGCCACCGCCACCGCGGCGAGGAACAGGGCCCGCCGCAGCGCCGGCCGCGGAAGCGCGGCGGAGGAGTGGGGCGCGGGCGGCCGAGGGGCGGAGGAGGCCGGGGGCGGCGGAGCCACCGCCGCCCCGGCCGGCGCGGGCGGCTCCGCCCGGGGCGCCCCCGGGAGCGGAGGCGGGGCCAGCGGCGCCGGGGTGACGGCGGCCGGCTCGCCGGCGGGCTTCTCCTCGCCGCGCGCCTCGGCGCCCTCCAGGGCGATGTCGTAGTCGCCGATCTGGATGAGGTCGCCCGGGCGGATGCGCCGCCGGGCGGCGAGGCGCTCGCCGTTGACGCGGGTGCCGTTGGCGCTGCCGAGGTCCTCGAGGAACACCACCCCGTTGGCCCGCAGGAAGCGCGCGTGCCTCCGGGAGACGTTGCGCTCGGCCAGCCGGACGGTGTTGCCCTCCCGGGCCCGCCCCAGCGTGATCTCGTCGCCGGAGAAGGGGACCACCTGGCGGCGGCCCGCGTCGTCCTCGATGACGATCTGGACGGGAGCCGCCACCTTCGGTCACTCCGGCCGGCCGCCCCGGGGGCCGCGGCGGGCCGCCAGCTTGCGCTGGAAGCGCAGGCCGTCCTTCTCCGGCAGCACCACGAACTGATCGAACTCGTGGCCGGGCAGGGCGAGATCGATGCGGTGCCGCTCGTCGATGCGGACCCCTGGCACCGTCAGCGGCGTCGAGCCCACGGTGCGCCCGTCGAGCCGCACCTCGGCGCCGGGCGGGTCGCTCTCCACGGTGATGGCCGACAGCAGCGTGGGCAGGTCGCCGTGGATGCGCCGGACCAGCTCGCCCGGCCTGGGCTCCAGCTCCACCGCCACCGGGCGCCGGTCGGTGGCCCGGATCTCGACGGTGTGCGGCTGCGACAGCCGCAGGCCCTCCACCACGGTGGGGGTGGGATCGGGCGCCGGCCGCCCGTCCACGATCACCTGGGCGCCGGGGGGATTGGAGGTCACCACCGCCACCCCTCGCGCCAGCCACACCGCGGCGGCCAGGAAGCCGGCGGCGGCCATGGTCCCGGCCACCAGCCCGGCCAGCACCGCCCGCCAGGCGGGCACCCCCACCCGCACGGTGCGGGTGCGCACCCGCGTCCGCGGGGTCTCCAGGTCGTCCTGGCGGGAGAGGGGGAGGGGGGTGGGGGAGGGGCGCGTGTCGGTGAACTTCTCGTAGACCGCCTGCTGCTGGGCGGCCACGTTGGCCAGCACCTTCATGACCAGCGCGTCGTGGGCCCGGGCCTGGCGCTGCCTGGCGATGCGCTCGGCGTAGACCTGGTGCATCTGGCTGCCCAGCAGGTCCTGGATGGCGCTGTGGGGGGTGGGGAAGAGGAGGTCCACCAGCGCGTCGGCGAAGGCGCGCCCCTCCGGGTAGCGCTTCTCCGGGTCGTAGGCCAGGGCCCGGAGCAGGATGGGGTCGATCTCCCGGGGCAGGCGGTCGTCGATGGTGGTGGGCGGCAGCACGCGGGCCTTGCGCGACTGGATCAGGGACTCGACGTCGGTGGCCTTGGGGAAGGGCTTCTGCCTGGTGAGCAGCTCGTAGAGCAGGATGCCGGCCGCGAAGATGTCGACGCGATGGTCCCAGGCCTTCTCCACCGAGGCCTGCTCGGGCGCCACGTACCCGAGCTTCCCCATGAGCATGCCCTCCTTGTAATTGGAGAGGCCGGTGGCGGCGCGGGCGATGCCGAAGTCGAGCAGCTTGAGCTCTCCCTGGTAGGAGACCAGGGCGTTGTCGGGGGCGACGTCGCAGTGGACGATCTGGAGCGGGTTCCCCTGCGGGTCGGTCTTCTTGTGGGCGTAGTCCAGCCCCTGCAGCAGCTGGAGCACGAGGTAGATGGACTGCTCCGGCGTGAGGGTCACCCCGGCGCGCTGGAAGGCGGACATCATCTCCTTCAGGGTCACGCCGTTCACCAGCTCCATGGCGATGAAGTACTGGTGGTCGATGGCGCCGCACTCGTAGATCTGGGCGATGTTGTTGTGGGTGAGCTGGACGGTGAGCTTGGCCTCGTTGACAAGCATCTTGATGAAGCCCTGGTCCTGCGCCCGCGCCGGCAGGATGCGCTTCACCACCATCTCCTTCTCGAAGCCGCCGGCCCCGGCTACCTTGGCGCGGTAGATCTCGGCCATCCCGCCCACCGCCAGCCGCTGCAAGAGGAAGAACTTGCCGAAGACGTGCGGCTTGAAGTCCTGCGGCTGGGTCCTCGGGGCGGGCCGGGTCACGGGTGACGCGATGTTAATCCCGGCCCCGCGCCGCCCTCAAGGACGGCCGCCGTCCCCGGATCGTGGGTCCAGGTGGTGCCGCTCCCCACCTGCGCCGCCACGGGCGGCGCTCAGGGCTTCTTGCCCTTGGGGCGGAGGGAGTCGTCCAGGCCCGGCGGGAGGCCGCGGACGTCGGGGCGATCGCCCGGGAGGGCCTCCCGGTCCTTCCCGCGCCGCCCCGGCTCGGATGCGGCGCCCTGGTCGGCGCGCGCGGCGGCGGCGTCCCGCACCAGCCGGTCCGGCGAGTCGCCGAAGCGGTCCACCATGCCCCGCAGCGGCCGCCCGGCGGCGACCCGCCGCTGCGCCTCGGCCAGGAAGGCGTCGGCGTCGCGTCCTCCCTCGGCGCGCCAGGCGTCGAAGAGCGCCGGCACCTCCGCCGCCTCGCCCGGCCGCTGCGCCAGGGCCCGCCCCAGGGGCAGCGCCTCGGCGGGCGGGACCCCGCGCCGCGAGAGCTGGCCGAGGGTGCGGGCGGCGGCGATCACCCCCTCGACCCCGGCGCCGGCCTCGCGGGCCGACGCCAGAAGCGCCTCCAGCGAGGGGCGATCCACCCCGGCCTGGATGGACTGCGCCAGGTCGCCGAGGGCGGTGGTCCGGTCGGCGGCCGGGGCCAAGCCGGCCGCCCCGGCCGCGGCCAGGACCGAGCCGGCTTGCTCGAGCCGGGAGACCAGCTGCCGCGCCACGGCGGTCACCCGCTCCGGGGGGACGCCCTTGGCGAGCCCCTCGAGCACCTTGTCGGCGACCGGCTCGGGCGGCAGCCCGAGCCGCCGCGCCTCCTGCAGCGGCGCCAGCAGCGGCTGCGGCTCCAGCCCGAGCCTCGCCGCCCGGGCCGAGATCTCCGCGGCCGGGTCCGCCGCCACCGCCGGGGCGGTGGCGAGGAGCGTCACCGCAGCCGTCACGGCGATCCGGGTTCGCTTCACGGGCTCGCTCCCTCGCTCCTGCCCGGGCGGGCCCGGGCCACCCCCACATGGTACGACGATCGCTCGCTCATCGCGTTACCGCCCCTCCACGCGCAGCACGGCGTTCTCGCCGCCGAACCCGTCCGCGACCACCTCGGCCCCGGGCGGCACCACGACGCGGATCCCAGTCTTTTCGAGGACTTCCAGGCGGTACTCGTGCCGGCCCGGCGGGACCGCCAGCGTCACCTGGAGCCCGCCATCGACGCGCTGCAGGGGAACCCGACTCCACGAGGTCATGGTGCCGCACACCCAGGCGGCCTCCGCGGCGCCGTCCCAGGCGAACACCACGCGGCCGTCGCCCTCGGGCCGCACCGTGGCCCGGTGGGCGCAGGCCGCGAGCAGGAAGGCGGCCAGGGCGGCCCGCAGCGCCGGCGGGGCTACCACGTGAGGCTCCCGGTGCGGCCCGTGAGGCCGAGGAGGACCACCTGGCGCGAGGCGGAGGGACGGGAGGGGTCGTCGGAGGCGCTGTCGACGAGGGACCAGGCGCCCTCGAGGTCCACCCCTTCCCACAGCGGATGGCTCGCCGCCAGGGTCAGGCGCAGCAGCCTCTCACGGGTGGAGGTGTCGAAGGAGGCCAGCTGCACCTGCACCGTGGCCTCGAGCCGGCCCTGTTCGAGGACGCGGGCCCCGGCGCCGGCGAGGAGTGTCGCCGCCTGGTGGGCGAAGTCCGGGCGGGCGCTGTCGGAGCGGGAGCCCCGCCCGGCCAGGGTCAGGTCGAGGCGGCGCCCCAGCGGGCGGAAGGCGCTGGCCGCCACCGCGGTGATCCGCTCGTGCACCGCCTGGCCCTCGGCGGTGGAGCGGCGGCCGGCCAGCGAGACCGAGGCGCGCCACTCCCAGCCGGCCGCGCGCAGCCGCGCCGCCGGCGCGACGCGCCAGCCGGAGGCGGCGGTGACGGTGGGCGACGCCACCAGGCCGGGGTCGAGCGGCGCCCCCTGGCTGTAGCCGGCGTGCTCCAGCGAGGCGGCCAGCGAGAGCTCCCAGGGCTCGCCGGGCAAGAAGCGCCCCTCCATTCCCCCCCACTCCGAGAGCGTGGTGAAGCCGGAGGGCCGGTAGGTCCCGTAGTAGATCTCGCCCAGGGCGGAGAGCTTCCAGGCGGGCGCCAGCGCCAGGTCGAGGCGGGCCGCCGGGACCACCTGGGCGAAGCCGTTGTCCCCGGCTCCGGCGCCCAGGAAGATGTCGCTGGCCCAACCGCCCCCGGCCTGGACCGAGGCCGAGATCCGGCCCGGCACGTCGGCGGCCGCCGGCGCGGCCAGGGCGAGGGTGGCGAGCGCGAGGCGGCCGGTCACGGCCGCGGATGATACCGCGCCCGCCGGGGATGGCGGGGACGAGACCCGGCCCTACAGCTCGAGGACCGCGTTCCGGCCGCCGAAACCGTCGTCGGCCAGCACCGCCGCCGACGGGTCTGTGACCCAGGCGCCGTCGACCACCAGCATGTACTGGTAGCGCCGGCCGGGAGCCAGCGGGACCTCCGCGGTCCACAGGCCGCCCGGGCCGCGGGCCAGGGGCGTCGCCTCCGGCCGCCACCCGTTGAAGTCGCCGGCGACCGAGACGGCCCCGGCCAGCGGGGCCCGGTACTCGAAGTGGACCCGGGCCTGGGGCGCCGGCGCCTGGGGGCGGCCCAGCCAGGTGGCGGAGAGCCCCACCAGCGCCGCCGCGGCAGCCCCGGCCAGGGCGAAGAGCGGCGACAGGCGTGGCGTCCGCAGCCAGGTCCAGGCGCTGCGCCGCGGCGCCGGCCGCGAGCGCACCCGGGCCATGGCCCGGGCGGCGAAGTCGGGCGACGGGGCGTGCTGATCGAGCCGCGCCGCCGCCTCGAGGAGGCGCTGCAGCGCCTGCGCCTCGCGCCGGGCCCCCGGCGGGAGCGACTCGAGGAGCGCCCGGGCCTGGTCCGCCGGAAGGTCTCCGTCCAGGAGCCGCCGCAGGTCGTCGCCCATCGTCATTCCTCCTCGAGCAGGGGGCCCAGCCGCCGCATCAGCATCTGCCGCGCCCGGTGCACCCGCACCTTGAGCGCGTTCACCGAGACGCCGGTGATGGCGCGCATCTCCTCGTAGCCCAGGTTCTCCACGTGGAAGAGGGTGAAGGCCTCGCGGTACTTGGGCGGGAGCCGCTGCAGGGCCTCGGCGAGCGCGACCCCCAGCTGCCGGGCGCTGGCCTCCCGCTCCGGATGGCGCCAGGTGGCGACCTCCTCGCCGCTGAGGGCGGTGGGGGACTCGGCCCTGGCCCCGGCCTTGAGCCAGTCGCGGCATCCGTTCAGGGCGATGCGCATGAGCCAGTGCCTGAAGCGGCAGTCGCCGCGGAAGGCGCCCAGGCTGCCGTAGGCGCGTGCCAGCGCCTCCTGGGCCAGCTCCTCGCCCAGGTCCCGGCTGCCCACCACCCGCGCGCACAGGCCCACCAGCCTCGCTCCGTGCCGGCGGACCACGCCGGCGAAGGCCTCGGCGTCGCCGTCGAGCACGCGCTCCACCGCGTCCCGATCGGCGGCCTCGGCGAGGTCGAAGGGGTCCCCCGGACCCGACGGTGCCGGCATCCCGGCGGGGTGTCGGATGCGGGCGATCTTCTCCGGCCTCCTGGCGCCAGACGAGGCAGCCGGGCCAGAGGTTACCGCGAATCGGGCGCCGGTCCCAGGCCGGACTGGCCCGTGCTATGGAAGGCGGGATGGCCCGCACCCTTCCGGAGGCCTGGCGCGGACCGCTCTTGGCCGGCGCCCTGGCGTCGGCGGTCTTCCTGCCCTGGCTCGGGGCCACCGGCCTGTGGGACCCCTGGGAGCCGCACTACGCCGAGGTGGCCCGGCAGATGCTGGTGCGGGACGACTGGGTCCACCCCTGGTGGGAATCGGCGTGGTTCTTCTCCAAGCCGGCGCTCCCCCTGTGGCTCTCGGCGGCGGCCATGGGCCTCGCCGGCGTCCACGAGCGAGGGCTACCGCCCGGGTCCGACCCCGCTCCGCCCGCCGCCAGCGGCCTTTCGATCTACACCGAGTGGGCGGTGCGCCTGCCGGGGGCGCTGCTGGCGATCCTGGCCTGCGTGCTCACCGCGGTGGCGGTGGGGCGGCTGGTCTCGCGCCGGGCCGGCCTGCTGGCCGCCGCGGCCCTGGCCACCGCGCCGTTCTTCGCCCTCATGGCCCGGCAGGCCACCACCGACGTCTCCTTCGTGGCCCTCATGTCCTCGGGGATCATGTGCTTCGCGGTGGCGCTCTGGGACGACCGGGCCCACCGCCGGGCCTGGGCCTACGCCGGCTACCTGCTCCTCGGCTTCGCCACGCTGGCCAAGGGCCTCCTGGGCTTCGCCCTGCCCGGGGCGGCCTTCCTGGCCTGGTTCGCGGTGTCGGGGGACTGGGGCCGCCTGCGCCGGGCCATGCTGGTGGAGCGGGTCCGCGGCTTCCCGGTGCCGGTGGGGCCGCTCCTGTTCCTCGCGGTGGCCGCTCCCTGGTACGTGGTGATGAGCCTCTTCTCCGGGCGCGACGACGAGGGCAAGACCTTCGCCGAGCGCTTCTGGATCCACGACCACCTCCAGCGGCTCGGGTCGGGGGTCCACACCACCACCCCGGGAGGCGGCTTCGTCTACTTCGTCGAGCAGCTGGGCTACGGCCTCCATCCCTGGGTGGCGGCCCTCCCCGGCGGCCTCTCGCTCCTCGCCAGGCTGAGGCCGCGGGATCGGGGCGCGGCCTCGAGCCTGACCCTCCTCGCCGGCCTGTGGCTCCTCGTCGCCTACGCCCTCATGAGCTTCTCCGCCACCAAGTTCCACCACTACATCCTGCCGGCGGTGCCGGCGGCGGCGGTCCTGTGCGGGATCTTCCTCGACCGCCTCCTGGCGGACGGGGTCGAGGAGCACCGGGTGGCGCTCCTCCTCGGCCTGGTCGCCCTGGCGGTGGTGGGCCACGACCTGTGGTCGCGTCCCCGGGACCTGGCCGACCTCTTCGTCTACAACTACGAGCGCCCCTATCCGGACCGGGAGATCGCCGAGCTGCACCCCGGCGCGGCGCTGGGGCCCTTGCGGCTGTCGCTCGGGCCGCGGCCAGTCATGGCCTTCCTCTTCACCGCGGGTGGGGTGGGGATTCTCCTCGGCTGGATCTGGCGGGCGCGCCGCGCCGCGGCGGGCGCGCTCGTGGGAGTGGCGCTGGCCTTCGGGATCTGGGTCTCCTGGTTCCACTGGCGCGAGCTCTCGCCGCACTGGAGCCAGCGCGACCTGTTCTGGACCATGCTGGCCAAGCGGGAGTCGCCTGCCGAGCCGGTGGCCGCCTGGTACATGAACTGGCGCGGGGAGACCTTCTACTCCCGCAACCTGGTGCGGCAGATCCAGGACGCGGGAGAGCTCCGGGAGTGGGCCGGCCGCTCCCCCCGGGCCTGGGTGGTGACCGAGCGGAGCCGCCTGCAGTCCCTGCGGGCGGCGCTGCCGCCGGACCGGCTGGCGCGGGTGGCCGACCGCTCCTCGGTGAAGTATTACTTGGTGGCGGTCGAAGTCGACCACGCCACCCGTGACCGGAGGTGACCCGTGCCCGATTTCCCTTCCCTGGAGTGGCTGGCCCGGCGCATCCTCGAGGCCGCCGGCGACGCGGTGCTCTACGCCGGCCGCGACGGCCGCATCCAGTACTGGAACGGCGGCTGCGAGGACATCTTCGGCTGGAGCGCCGCCGAGGCGGTGGGCCAGTCGATGGACCTCATCGTCCCGGAGCGCCTGCGGGGACGGCACTGGGCAGGGTGGGAGAAGTCGATGGCCACCGGCGTCACCCGCTATTCCGGCCGCGACCTCCTGGCGGTGCCGGCGCAGCGCAAGGACGGCCGGCCCCTCTCCATCGAGTTCACCATCCAGCTCATCCGCGACGAGGCCGGCGCGCTCTCGGGGGCGGCGGCGATCATCCGCGACGTCACCGAGCGCTGGAACCGCGACAAGGAGCTGCGGAAGCGGCTCAAGGAGCTGGAAGCGCGGCTGGCCGGGTGATCGAGCCGGCGGGGGACGAGCCCCCGCCCTACCTACGGGCCCGCGGCCTCGACGCGGGCGTGGGCCAGGATCGCCAGCGCCGACGGGTCGAGGCCCGGGAAGCCCATGGCCTGGGCCATCTCGGCGGCGGTGGGGCGTGCGCCCTCGGCCCAGGCGCGGCGAAGCCACTCGCCGTTCAGGCGCGACCGCCAGAACGGCCCGCTCGCCCGGTGGGCCAGGAAGGTCTCGGCCTGGGCCGCCAGGATCTCGGCGCGGAGGACCTCGGCCGAGTGGAGCATGGGGTCGCGGGGCAGGACACGCAACGCCTGGGCCGGGTCGGCCCCGTTCCCCAGGGCGCGGCCGAGCCAGGCGGCGCGGATCTCGGCGGCCCGCCCGGGCGATCGCCAGGTCTCCACCTCGGCGCCGAGCCGGGCCGCCGCCAGGCGGACCTCGTGCAGGCGCCCCAGCCAGGCGGCGCGCACCTCCCGCGACAGGCCGTGGTTCGACGGGCCGGCCCGCTCCACCAGCCAGTCCGGGTGGGCGGTGAGGCCGGCGAAGAGCCGGCCCCAGGCGCCGCTCCAGGAGGCCGGGCCCAGGCGGCGGAACTCCAGGACGGGGCTCCGCACGTGGGCCAGCGCCACCCCGGCCCCCAGCTCGCGCAGGAAGGCGCGCGCCTCGGCGGCCCCGCCGGCGGGGCGGATCGAGATCCGGATGGCGCCGGGGACCTTCACGGGCAGCATGAGGGGGCGCGGCTGCTTCCCGGGGCGGGAGGCGTCGTCGATCTCCAGCCCGGCCACGGCCGGCAGCTCGATCCCCAGCCCCCGGAAGGCGGCCGCCCCGTCCTCGCGGAGGCGCGCCGCCGGGAAGGCCCGCCCCTCGTGGGCCAGCCGCTCCAGCCGCGGCAGGTCCCTTTCTTGAAGTCCGCCCGGCAACGGCCCCAGCTCGCGGCGCGCCAGATCCGCCGAGAGGCCGCGCCAGGTGGCGTCGGTGGCGGCCAGGGTGGCCTCGGCCAGGGCGAAGAGCGCCTCGGCGGACTCCCCGCGAATCCGGGCCGCGAGCGCGAGGAGGTCGGCCGCCCCCAGGCGGCGCGCCTCGGCGTCCAGGGCCCGGATCCAGGCCTCGCCCAGCGGGGCCAGGCGCGCCGCGGCGGCGGCGTGGGCCCTCTCCAGGGCGGCCCGGCGCGCGGCGTCGGGCTCGGCGGCGAGGAGCGACGCCAGCTCGGAGAGGGGCAGGCGGCGCCCCTGCCGCTCCAGGCTGGCCTCGGCCTCGGCAGCCGCCAGGGCCTCGGCCGGCGCGGCGGCGGCGCGCGCCAGGCGCTCGCCGCAGAGGAAGCCCCACAGGGCGGCCAGGGCCCGCCGTTCGTCGCCCTGGGCCTGCTCCCTCCTGGCCGCCAGGAGCGCCAGGGTCTCCGGCTGGAGCAGCCGCTCCCGGCCGTGCCAGGCCTCGCCCCGGTCGGCCGGGGCGCCGGTGGTCCAGGAGCGCCACAGGGCCTCGGCCTGGTCGGCCAGCAGCCCCTCGACGTCGGCGCGGATGGCGGGGAGGGGATCGGCGGCCGGCCCCGGCGTGGACGGCGGCGGCGGAGACGCCCCGGCCGGGTCGGCGGACGGCGCCACTGGGGAGGAGGCGCCCTCGGACGTGGCCACGTCGGCGACCGGCCCGGTCGGGTCGCCGGGCCGGCTCGCGGCCGGGGTCGCCTCCGCGGCGCCCGGCCCTGGAGGAGGGGCGGGATGGGCGCAGGCGGCGAGGCACAGGGCGCACAGGGCGGCTCGGGCGGTCACGGCCGGCATGGTACCGCGAGAAACCGCCGCCGCGACGGGCGGCGGGGTCCTCCACCCGGGGGGCCGGTTCCGGATCGCCGGGCGGGTCGCGTAGACTCGCGCGCCGATGCCTCACCCCAAGGCCGCCGCCGCCCGGGCCCGCGTCCGACTCGCCGCCGCGGTGCGGGCCTTCCTGGCATCCCGCGGCTACGAGGAGGTGGAGACGCCGTGCCTGGTCCCGGCGCCCGGCACCGAGCCGCACCTCGTGGCCTTCGAGGCGCCCTTCGTCCCGGAGGGCGGCGGGGCGCCGCACCCGCTGTGGCTGCACACCAGCCCCGAGTACGCCATGAAGCGGCTGCTGGCGGACGGCTTCGAGCGCGTCTTCCAGCTGGCCCGGGTCTTCCGCAACGGCGAGGTCTCCGCCACCCACAACCCGGAGTTCACGATGCTGGAGTTCTACCGGGTCGGGACCGGCTACCGCGGCATCATGGAGGACCTGGAGGCGCTCGCGGCCGAGGCGGCCCGGGCGCTCACCGGCGGGACGCGCCTTTGCCGCGCCGGTTGGGAGGTGGAGCTGGCGCCGCCCTTCCAGCGCCTCGGCGTGGCCGAGGCCTTCCGGTCCAGAGCCGGCATCGACCTCGACGCCTGCGGCGAGGACGGGGCGCGGCTGCGGGCGGCGGCCCGGGCCCGCGGCCTCGACGCCGGGCCGGAGGGCGAGAGCTTCGGCGACGCCTTCTTCCGCGTCTTCCTCCAGGCGGTAGAGCCGGGGCTGGGGTTCCCGCGCCCGGTGTACCTCGTGGACTGGCCCTCCTCGATGGCAGCGCTGGCGCGGCTCGGGCCGGGCGGCCGCTTCGCGGAGCGCTTCGAGCTGTACCTGGGGGGCCTGGAGCTCGCCAACGGCTTCTCGGAGCTGAACGACGCTGCCGAGCAGCGCCGCCGGCTCTTGGCGGAGCGGGAGGAGCGGCGGCGGCTGGGCCGGCCGGTCACCCCCGTCGACGAGGCCTTCCTGGAGGCGCTCCCGCGCCTGCCCGACGCGGGGGGCGTGGCGGTCGGGTTCGACCGCCTGCTCATGCTGCTCGTGGGGGCGGCCTCGATCGACGAGGTGCTGCTCTTCCCGGCCCAGGAGTTCCTGGGGCCGTGACGGCGAGCCTCAGGCCGGCGCCGGGGTCTGCGGCGGGCCGGAGGGGGCCGGGCCGCAGAGCGGCAGCTCCAGCGTGAAGGTCGAGCCCTGGCCGGGCTGGCTGCGAACGCCCAGCGTCCCGCCGTGGGCCTCGGCCAGGCGCCGCGCGATGTAGAGCCCGAGCCCCAGCCCGCCGTAGTTGCGCGAGGAGGCGGCCCGCACGAAGCGCTGGAAGATGCGGCGCTGGGCCTCCGGCCCGAGCCCGATGCCGTGATCGCGCACCGAGAGCCGGGCCCGCGGGCCGTCGCCCTCCACCTCGATCTCGATGGGCTTGCCCTCCCCGTACTTCATGGCGTTGGAGAGGAGGTTTACCACCACCTGGCCCAGGCGCAGCCGGTCCCAGCGCCCCGGCACCGGTCCGGGGGCGCGCACCGAGACGGCGCAGCCGGCCTGTGCCAGCTGGTCCTCGAACTGGGCCACCGTCTCGCGCACCAGCCCGGCCAGGTCCACCTCCTCCAGGGAGAGGTCGAGCCGCCCGGCCTGGATGCGCGAGACGTCGAGCAGCGCCGCCACCAGGGTCTCCAGGCGCCCCGCCTGCCGCAGGGCGGCCTCCAGGCTCCTCCGGCCGGCGGCGTCGGCCGCGCCGCCCAGCATGCGCCACAGGTTCTGCAGCGCCAGCTTGAGGGCCGCCAGCGGGGTGCGCAGCTCGTGGGAGGCAATGGAGAGGAACTCGTCGCGGGCTGCCACCGCCGCCTGGGCGGTGCCGTAGAGGCGGGCGTTCTCGATGGACTCGGCGGCGCGGACCGCCAGGTCCTCGAGGAAGATCCGGTCCTCGTCGGTGTAGGCCGGCCCGGGGGCGTCGCGCAGCATGGTGACGTGGCCGAAGGTGCGGCCGCGGGCGGCGAGCGGCGCGATGAGCACGCTTCCCACGGAATCCAGGTAGTGCCAGTACTCCGGCTTCATCTCGGCGCGGACGCGCTCGGGGGTCAGCTCCGGGATGAGCAGCGACCGGCCGGTGGCCAGGACCGCGCCGGTGACCCCCTCGTCGACCCGCTGCGGCCAGGCCATGTGCGCCGAGCGGATGAGCGCGCCACGGCGGGGATCGCGGTGCCAGAAGGCGACGGGATCGAGCAGGAGCCCGTCCTCGGAGACGGTCCGCACCAGGCAGCAGTCGCCCACCATCTCGGCGAGGAGCTTCACCACCGTCTCGAGCACGCTGCGGTAGTCGAGGCCGCTGGCGAAGGCCCGGGAGGCGTCGGCCAGGGCCGTGAGCCGCATCGCCTGTCGCCTCAGCTCCTCCTCGACGCGGCGCGCCTCGGTGACGTCGATCCCGGTGCCGATGACGTACTCCACCCGACCGCCCTCGCCGACCAGGGCGGTGTTGGACCAGGCGATGAGGCGCCGCGAGCCGTCGCGGGCCACCCAGACGTTCTCGAAGGTGTTGGGGAACCGTCCGGCGGCCAGCTCGGCGAAGACGCGCCGCACCGGCTCCCGCTCCTCGGGGAGGAGCAGCACGTCCCAGAGCGGCCGCCCCCGCATCTCCTCGAATCGCCAGCCGGTAGTCCGCTCGCAGGCCCGGTTGAAGCGCACCACCCGCCCATCCCGGTCGAGGACCACCACCAGCGCCCCGGCGGTGTCCAGGACCGCCGCCGAGAGGTCCCGCTCGGTCCGCAGCGCGGCCCGCTCCTCCCGCTCCTCGGTGACGTCGGTGGCGAAGCCCACCACCGCCATCAGGCTCCCGGAGGGGTCGCGGACCGGGGCCACGCTCATCTCGGTGAGGCGGCCGCGCACGTCCCCCGAGCCGCTGGCGGCCTGCCCGTCGAGGGCGCGGCGCACCAGGTCCACGAGCCAGGGGGCGTCGGCGTAGAGGTCGAGGGCCGAGCGCCCCAGGCCTGGATCGCGCCCCAGGGGCTCGAACCCCGGGCCCTCGGCGTGCAGCACCACCCCACGCGGGTCCAGCACGAAGAAGACCCCCCGCCGCTCGTCGAGCAGCTCCCGCAGCCGCGCCGAGGTCTCGCCGAGGGTGGCCAAGATCCGCTCTGTTCAAGGCGCGGCGAAGCCGCGCCCGCGCGCGAGTGCGCGCGCATCGGGGTGGGGACAACGATCAGGGCGCGGGCGCCTTCGCGCCCGCGCGGGGCTTTGCCCGGCGGAGGGGGCGGCACGCCCCGTGACGATCTGACTAGGCCATGGCGCGACTCGAAATGCCGAAGGTGATTTCGAATCGGGCACCATGGTCTAGTACTCGAAGCCGCTCCCCCCGATGAACTCGCGGATGATGGACGTGGGCGGCACGTGGTCCGGGTAGATGGAGACGAACCGGTCGATGAGGTGGCGCAGGCGGTGGGCGGTGGCGAAGGCCGGGTGGTCGAGCGGCACCTCCAGCAGGTAGCGCTCGGCGAACACCTTGAGCACCGCCGGCTCGTAGATGAGCGAGGAGTCGAAGACCGCGTCGGCCTCGCCCTGGAAGGGGAAGATGTGGCGGCGCTCCCCCTCCTGCACCGCCGGCCAGCGCTGGATGTTGTCGGCGGCGCTGTAGCCCCGCTGGTGCCGGTCGCGCACGATGCGGCGGAGCAGTCGCAGGTCGGTGGCCGAGACCCGGGAGAGCCGGTCGAAGGGCAGGGTGGTGGCCGGGTGGATGAAGATCCGGTACAGCTCCCCCGCCGCCGGGATGGCGCCCAGGAGCCGCGGGTTCAGGCCGTGGATGCCCTCCAGCATGAGCACGTCGCCGCGGGAGAGGCGCAGCCGCGGGCCACCCTCCGGGGCGCTGCGGCCGGTGCGGAAGTCGTAGCGGGCGGTGGCCACCTCCTCGCCGGCCAGGAGGCGCCGCACCTGGTCCTGCAGCAGCCGGAGGTCGAGCGCCTCCAGCGCCTCGAAGTCCAGCTCGCCGTTCGGGTCGCGGATCGTCTTCTCCCGGTCCACGTACCAGTCGTCCAGGGACAGCCCCACCGGGTTGAGGCCGGCCACCTGGAGCTGGACGGTGAGGCGCTTGATGAAGGTGGTCTTGCCGGAGGAGGAGGGGCCGGCGATGGAGATGATGCGGAGGCGGTCGCGCCGCGCCGCCACCTCGTCGGCGATGTGGCCGATGCGCTTCTCGTGGAAGCCCTCGGCCACCCGGATGATCTGGCTCACCTGGCCGCTGATGCACCGGTCGTTGAAGGCGCCCACGCTGGTGACGCCCAGGCCGCCGAGCCAGGTGCGGTGGTCCCGCATCATCCCGGCCTCGCGCGGCGGCGGCGAGGGGGCGCCCCGGCCGTTGCGGAGGTCGAGGGGGCCGTAGTCCAGGAGCAGGCCGTCCGGGTGCGGCTCCAGCCGGAAGGCGCGCAGCGCGCCGGTCGAGGGGAGCAGCGGCCCCATGGAGAGGGCGTAGAGATCGCCGCAGCACACGAGCGGTACGGTGGCCTGGGGACGGGTGTGCAGCAGGCGCGCCGCGTCCTCCCAGCCCCGCTCCAGGAAGTGGGCCAGCGCCTCCTCCACCGTCCACCACTCCTGGCGGATGGGGAGGTCGGCGGCCGCCAGCCGCTCCATGGCCACCAGCAGGTCGCGGGCCAGCGCCGCCCGGTCCAGGCCCTGGGCGCCGGCCACTTCCACGATCTGCACCGTGCCGCGGGAGGGACCGAGCCGGACCTCCAGGGCGGGGCCGAGCTGGCGCGCCGCCTCCAGGAGCGCCAGCCCCACGCTGCGGGTGTAGATCTGGCGCCCCTCCCAGTGGCGCACCGTGAGGGGTGCCACGGTGGTCTCGGCGAAGATGGGGGTGTGGAGCGAGACCGGCTTCTGGCCCAGGAGCCCGGCCACCACCAGGGCGCCGTCGATCTCGGCCGGCAGCAGGGCGCGCACCGGGGTGCCGGTCCGGACCTGGCGCGTCACGCCGCCCACCCGCACCGGCACCTCCTTGGCCCGGGGCAGCGAGCGCCCCTGGAGCAGCGCTCCCAGGCTGTCGGTCATCTGCACCAGGTCCTGGCGCACCTCCGCCAGGAGCCGCTGCACGAGAAGCATGGCCAGCCGCGGCTCGTCGGCGGCGAACGACTCCCAGGCCTCCGGGGAGAGCCGGGCCAGCTCCAGCCGCGAGGCGGCCGCGGCCGAGGCGGCGCGCGGCTGGCCGGTGAGCAGCGCCAGGGCGCCGAAGTGGTCGCCCGGGCCGAGGGTCTTCAGCGCCAGCTGGTGCCGCCGCAGCCGCGCCTCGCCCTGGAGGACGAAGTACATGTCGCGGCTCGGGTCGCCCTCGCGCAGGAACAGCGCGCCCGCCGGCACCTCCACCCGCTCGGCGTGGGCCAGGAGGCGGGCGATCTCGTCTTCCCCCATCCCCTCGAGGAGCGGGCTCCGCCCCAGGGCGGCCAGGTGCGGCCCGGGCGCCGGTCCTGGGTCTCGGGGGCGGACGGCCATGGGTGCGGCTCCCGGGAGGCCCCGGGGGCGAGCCACGATGGTACTCCGGGGCGCGCGGGCGCGGATAGGGAGGCGCCGGCTTCAGGGGGCCCGCGCCACCAGGCACTTGAGATACCGCGTCTCCGGGACGCCCAGGAGCACCGGGTGGTCGCGCCCGGCGCCGCGCCGCTCCAGGATCTGGAGGGGGCGGCCGGCGTCGTTGGCGGCGTCGAGGAGGATCTCCTCGAACATGGCCTCGGAGACGTGGTAGCTGCAGGAGGCGGTGACGAGCACCCCGCCGGGCCGGATGATCTGGAGCGCCCGCAGGTTCACCTCCTTGTAGCCCCGCCGCGCCGCCGGCACCGACTGCTTGTTCTTGGCGAAGGCCGGCGGGTCGAGCACCACCAGGTCCCAGGCGGGCTCCTGCTCGGCCTGGTCGCGCAGGTAGTCGAAGGCATTCTGCTCCACCACCTGGAGGTTCCCGGCGCCGTTCAGGGCCGCGTTCTCCCGGAGGAGCGCCGCCGCCGCCGGCTGCATCTCCACCGCCGTCACCTCCGAAGCGCGGCGGGCCAGCTGGAGCGCGAAGCCCCCGGCGTAGCTGAAGCAGTCCAGGCAGCGGCCGCGGGCGTACTCGCCGGCCCGCAGGTGGTTCTCCCGCTGGTCGAGGAAGGCGCCGGTCTTCTGGCCGCCCAGGAGATCGAGGCGCATCCGCACCTCGCCCTCGCGATGCTCCACCGGGCCGGGCAGGGTCCCGCGCAGCACGCCCTTGTAGAGCGGCAGCCCCTCCAGCTCGCGCACCCGGACGTCGTTGCGCTCCACCACCACTTCCGCCCCGTGGCCGCCGGCCAGCAGGTCGGCCAGGAAGGGCTTCAAGCGATCGGTGCCCGGGACCAGGGTCTGCAGCACCGCCACCGCCCCGTAGCGGTCCACCACCAGCCCGGGGAGGAGGTCGGCCTCGCCGTGCACCAGCCGCACCGCCGGCTCCCCCGGGAAGAGCTGCTGTCGCAGGGCGGCCGCCCGCGCCAGCCGCTCGGCGAAGAACGCCTCGTCCACCGGCGCCTCCTCGCGGGTGAGGAGGCGGAGGGCGATCTGCGAGTGCGCCGACCAGAAGGCCTTGCCCTGGAAGCGGCGCCGCCCGTCCAGGACCGCCACCACCTCGCCGCCCGCCAGCGCGGGGGGCGCCTTCTCCACGTCGGAGCGGTAGATCCAAAGGTGGCCGCGCTCGAGGCGCGCCACGCCGCGCCGGGTCACGGTGACGACGGGCTCGATCATGGCCGGGCGCTTCCACGGGCCGCAGGGCGGGGGCTCGTCCCCCGCCGGAGCTGGACGCGGGCCAGCGCCGCCATCAGAGCGCCACCGCCTCGCGGAACACTGGCTGGCCCTCTTTCTCGCCGAGCCGCCCGGCGGCCACCTCGGGGTCGTGGGAGAAGAAGAGGATGCCGTCCTCCTCCAGCGCCTGCGCCACCAGCACCTTCTTCTCCTCCAGGGCGGTCATGGGGTGGAGGTCCCAGGCCGCGATCCAGGTGGGGGGAAGGTGGGCCCGGGTGGGGACCAGGTCGCCGCAGCAGACGAGGTGGGTGCCGTCGCCGCGGACCCGCGGCAACTGCTGTCCGGCGGTGTGGCCCTCCGAGACCACCAGCTCCAGGTCGGGGAAGAGCTCGGTCTCACCCTCGACCAGGTGCAGGCGGTTGGAGTGGTGCAGGATCTCCAGGTCCTCGGCGAGGTAGGCGTCCCGGTCGCGCTCCGAGGGCGCGTGGGCCCACTGCCAGTGGCGCCGCTGCAGGTGGTGGGTGGCCCGGGGGAAGGTCAGCTCCAGCCGCCCGCCGGCGCCGGGCCGGACCGTGCCCCCGGCGTGGCTCGGGTGGAGGTGGGTGAGGATGACGTCGGTGACGTCGGCGGGGGCCAGGCCGTGCGCGGCCAGGGCCGGCTCCGGGTTTCGGCCCTCCACCGCCCAGCGCTCGGCCCGCTCCGGGCCCCAGCGGCTCCCCGGCCCGTCGTCGACCAGGATGCGGCGCTGGCTCCGGGTGTCGAGGACGAGGAGCGACCGCGCCGCCAGCCGGACCCGGTGGCGCGCGTCGGGGCGGTGCCTCCGCTCCCACTCCGGGCGCGGCACCGCCCCGAAGAGCGCGCCGCCGTCCGGGGCGAAGGATCCGGTCTCCAGCGCCGCCAGGCGGTAGCGTCCCAGCGCCAGCATGCGTCAACGGGCTCGCAGGTATTGCTTGGGCCAGGGGCCTTCCTGGCCGAGCCGGACCGAGGCGCGCAGCGGGAAGTAGGGATCGCGCAGCATCTGGCGGGCCAGGAGCACCAGGTCCGCCTGGCCGGACCGGATGACGTGGTCCGCCTGCTCGGGGGTGGTGATCATCCCCACCGCGCCGGTGGCGATGCCGGCCTCGCGGCGGATGCGCTCGGCGAAGCCCGTCTGGTAGCCGGGGCCGGCCGGCACCTTGGCGGCCGGCGAGAGGCCCCCCGAAGAGCAGTCCAGGAGGTCCACCCCCAGCTCCCGCAGGCGTCGCGCCAGCTCCACCGCCTCGGGGAGGTCCCACCCGCCCGGGACCCAGTCGGTGGCCGAGATGCGGGTGAGGAGCGGCAGCCGCTCCGGCCACTCGGCCCGGACCGCCGCCACCACCTCGCGAACCAGGCGGCTCCGGTTCTCGAAGGACCCTCCGTAGCGGTCCTCGCGCCGGTTGGAGAGAGGGGAGAGGAACTGGTGCAGCAGGTAGCCGTGGGCGGCGTGCACCTCCAGGGCGCGGAAGCCGGCGGCGAGGGCGCGGCGGGCCGCGGCGGCGAAGGCGCGGGCCACCGCGGCAAGGCGCTCCTCGGTGGCCGGCTCGGGCGCGGGGTACCCCTCCGCGAACGGGATCGGGCTCGGGCCCAGGGTGCGCCAGCCGCCGCGCCCCGGCGGCACCGGCGCGCCTCCCTCGATCCAGGGCGGGTTCACGCTGGCCTTGCGCCCGGCGTGGGCGATCTGGAGGCAGGCCACCGCCCCCTGGGTTTCCACGAAGCGCACGATGCGGGCCAGCGGCTCCACCTGGCCGTCCTCCCACAGGCCGAGGTCGGCAGGGGAGATGCGCCCCTCCGGCTCGACGGCGGTGGCCTCGAAGACCACCAGGCCGGCCCCGCCCACCGCGCGGCTGCCCAGGTGCACCAGGTGCCAGTCGCTGGCGCGGCCCTCCTGCGCCGAGTACTGGCACATGGGCGAGACGCCGATGCGGTTGCGGAGCGAGACCGAGCGGAGCTGCAGCGGCGCGAAGAGGTGCATGCCCGCATCACATAACGGCGCGCCCCGCGGCGCAACCGCCATCGGCACCCCCACCTCCAGGTCGCCCCGGCCGGGTCCTGGCGAAGGGAGCGCCGGCCGGACAGCATGAGTGGAGACGGGAGGCGGCCGTGCTGCGGGTGACCGACGACGTCCTGGAGCTCCGGTGCTGGGCCGAGTCGCGCGGAGGCTGGCCCTGCCGGGACCCGGCCACCGGGCGCCTGGCGGTGATGTTCCCAGGCGACGCCTGGGAAGGGGTGGAGATCGGCTGGGACGAGTTCGAGCCCACCTTCTGCCAGGGGCGCTGCGTCTTCGTCTACGACGACGCCTGGGGCTCGCGCCGCTGCTTCGTGGGCAACGAGCGCGAGGCGCGGGCCTTCGTCGCCTGGGCCGGGGCCGGCGGGTCGGAGCCGGCGAGCCCCTGAGCCTGGGGTGGGTGAGTCATTGCGACGAACCCGCAAGGAGCGGGCCTCCAGGGTTCACCGCCCCGCGCCATCCCCGGCGCGCAGCGCCTCCTCGGCTGCGGAGAGGAGCGCCCGGGCCGAGACCGGCGCGCCGGTGGCGCGCTCCATCCACAGGTCCGGGGTGAGCCGGCCCTGGCTGGCCATGCGCTCCACCTCGGCCCCCAGCGAGGGGGCCCCGGCGAGCGCGGCCTCGATCTGGGCGGCGACCAGGTGGCCCAGCGGGTAGTCGGCCAGGTAGAGGGGGTGGCTCACCATGTGCGAGTACACCGCCAGGAGGACCGAGTCGCGGCCCCCCAAGAGCGGGGCGAAGTGCCGGTTCCAGACCTCCCGGGCGATGCCCAGCGTGGCCTGGCGGAGCGCTCCCGGGGTGGCCCGCGGGTGCTGGTAGAGCCAGCGCCACATGCGGAGGTCCACCAGCGCCACCCCGGCGATCTCCCGGGTGGCCCAGAAGTCGGAGAGGGCCGCCAGGCGGCGCTCCGCGGCGTCGGGCGGCGACAGCCCCAATACTTGGAGGTCGCGCGACTGGAACACGAAGGCGATGGCCTCGGTGAAGGCGTTGCCGGGGACGCCGGCGAGGAGCGTGGAGGGGACGGCGTAGAGCGAGAACACCTGCTCCACGTTGTGCCCCAGCTCGTGCACGGCGATGTTGAAGCCCTTGTAGTCCATGCCGCCCGGCCCGACGCGGGTGCGGAGCCGGGGCTTGTCGCCGCGGCGGCCGGCCTCCATGGCGTGCCCCGAGCCGCGGGCCGGGTCCACCGCCACGTGCTCTGCGAGGAACCGAGCCCGCTCCGGCGCGAAGCCGATGGCCTCGAGGATGCGGGGCAGGTCCTCCTCGAAGGCGCGGGCGGTGGGCCAGCGGGCGCGGGTGCGGGCGTCCAGCTCCGCCTCGGCGAAGCGGGCCCGGGGGCGGAAGCCGTCGTACCAGACGTCGAAGGGCTCCAGCGGGCGCCCGAGCCGCGCCTCCGCCAGCCGGGCCACCTCGGCGCCGAGCGGGGAGGCCAGCACCTCCTCGAGCAGCGCCACCACCCGCGCCTCCGGCATCTCCCGCTCCAGCTCGAACTTGCGCGCGAGGAAGGTCGGCGCGGTGGGCGAGAAGGGGTCGGCCCGCCGCTGGGCGCGGAAGGCGTCGAGGACGTGGGCGTAGCGCGCGTCCGGCTCGCGGGCCGGGGAGACTCGGGCCGGCGGGCGAGCGCCGCCCTCGACCTCGCCGGGCGGCGCCGGGCGCACCTCGTTGGTCAATGGGTTCCAGTCGACCGCCGGGTCGTCCACCACCGCGGCCGGGATCTCCTGCGCCGCGATGCGCTCCATGGCCCGGGCCAGCAGCCGCTGCCGCGGGAGGCCACCCGGGGCGGCGTACTCGGCCTTCACCTGGTCGCGCAGGTTCCAGTGGGCGAGGAGGCGCGGCCCCCTGGGGAAGGGGCGCTCCGGCTTCTCCCAACTCCCCGCCACCAGGTGGTGCGGGTAGAGGTTGTAGCGCGAAATGTAGAGGTCGGCGGCGGCGGCGGCGCGGGCGATGGCCTGGTTCACCTCGGCCGGGACGCGCCGGGCGAAGCGGCCGGCCAGGCGCGCCTCGGCCCATTGCCGCGGGCTCCAGGCCTGGCCCTCGCGGAGGCGCTCCTCGAGGGTGGTGAGCCGGAAGTTGAGGAGGGCGGCGAAGGCCACCTTGCCGCCGAAGAGGTCGTCGCCGAGGTGGGCCGAGGCGTCGAGGGCGGCGAGGAGGGAATCGACGGGCTGGAGCGGGCCGAGGTCCAGATCGGCGTGCCAGCGGAGCGTCCGGTTCACCTCCAGCGCCGAGCCGTCGAGCTGCTCCAGGGCGTGCTCCAGGCGGTGGAACAGATCTTCCAGCGCGGCCGGATCGGAGACGAACTGGGCCCGGGCGAAGGCCCGGAAGGCGGCGGCGTCGCCGTCGCCGCGGCGCCACAGCGAGACAGCCTGGCGCAAGCCGCGCTCGATGCGAGCCCGCTGCGCCTCGCCGTGCCGGGAACGGAGCTCGGCGGCGATGCCGGGCAGGGCCGCCTGGAGCGGTGGCTCGGGGGTGGTGGCTGCCAGGAGCGCGAGCAGGGGGAGCGGGGTCATCGGGCCTCCAACGGTGCGGCGAATCTAGCAGATCTCGTCTCCCACCCCGGACTACCTCGACCGGGGGAATCCAGACGGGTAGGCTGCCAGGACCACGGGGGAGGGACCCTCGCCCATGCACACCGAACGCCTCATTCGCCTCCTCGCCGGCGGCGTCGTCATGCTCACGCTTGGACTGGGAGTGCCCGCGAGCCCCATCTTCGTCTCCCGGGGCTTCCTGTGGGTCACGGCCTTCGTGGGCTTCACGCTGTTCCAGAGCGCCTTCACCGGCTTCTGCCCGATGGAGATCATCCTGCGGGCGCTCGGGGTGAAGACCGCCGCCGAGCTGTAGGGCGGGGGCCTCATCCGGCTGGGCCTGCGCTCGCCTTGACGCGCGGCCGGCGCCGGTCCAGGCTCTGGCCCCGTGCCACCGACGAGCCGGCCCCTCACCGTGGTCGCGCTGCTCCTGGCGTTCTTCATGGCGGCCATGGAGATGACGGTGGTCTCCACGGCCATGCCCACCGCGGTCGGCGACCTGGGCGGGGTGCACCTCTACGCCTGGGCCTTCACCGGCTACATGCTCGCCACCACCGTCACCGTCCCCATCCACGGCAAGCTCGCCGACCTGCGGGGGCGCAAGCCGGTGCTGCTGGCCGGCCTCTCGCTGTTCCTGCTCGGCTCGGCGCTGTGCGGGCAGGCCGGCTCGATGGAGGCGCTGGTGGCCTTCCGGGTGGTGCAGGGGCTCGGGGCCGGCGCCATCCAGCCGGTGGCCATGACCATCGTGGGCGACCTCTTCGACGTCCACGAGCGGGCGCGGATGCAGGGACTCTTCGGCGCGGTGTGGGGCGTGGCCGGGCTCACCGGGCCGATCCTGGGCGGGGCCATCGTGCACTGGCTCTCCTGGCGCTGGGTCTTCTACGTGAACCTCCTGCCCGGCCTGGCTTGCGCGGCGGTGCTCCTGCTCGCCTACCACGAACGGGTGGAGCGGCACGAGCACCGGCTCGACGCCGCCGGGGCCGCCCTGCTGGCGGCCGGGGTGGTGCTGCTGCTCCTCTCGGCGGGATCGCGCAAGGCCGCGCTGCTGGCCGTGCCGCTGGCGGCGGCGGCGCTCGCGGCCTTCGCGGCCGTGGAACGCCGGGCCCGGGAGCCGCTCCTGCCGCTCGACCTCTTCGGCGGGCGGGTCATGGCGGTGGCCTCGGCGGCGGCGGCGCTGGCGGGCGCGGCCATGATCGCCACCCTGACCTACGTGCCGCTGTGGGTGCAGGGGGTGCAGGGCGGCTCGCCCACCCAGGCCGGCGCGGCCATCGCCCCCATGGCGGTGGGTTGGCCCATCGCCAGCGCGCTCGGGGGGCGCTTCCTGCCGCGCCTCGGCTACCGGCTGCTGGTGCGCGGGGGGCTCGCGCTGGCGGCGGCGAGCGCGGTGGCGCTGTGGCTCTCCCTGGGCGCCGGCACCGGACTGCGCACCTTCCAGGCGCTCACCGCCCTCTTCGGCGCCGGCATGGGCTTCTCCAACACGCCGCTGGTCATCGCCGTGCAGACCAGCGTGCCCTGGAACCGCCGGGGCGTGGCCACCGCCTCCACCCTCTTCTTCCGCACCATCGGCGGCACGCTGGCGGTGGGGCTCCTCGGCGGGCTTTTGGCGGCCGCGCTCTCAGCGGCCGGGGCGCCCCCCGGAGCGGCCGACCGGCTGCTCGGGCCGGAGCGGGCCCTGCTCGACCCGTCGCTCCTGGCCGGGCTCGCCGGCGCCCTCCGGTCGGGCCTGGGGGGCGTGTTCGGCTGGGTGGCAGCGGTGGCCCTGGCGGCGGGCGCGGTGAGCTTCCTCTTCCCGGCGCTCCGCGTCGAGGCGCGCCCGGTGCCGGGGCCGGCTGCGGACTGATGGGGGCCGAGGTTCCGCGAGTCCAGGCGGGGGACCTACGAACCCGGCTTTCGCGCCGCCGCGAACCCCCGCTCCAGGTCCTCGAGGAGGTCGTCGGCGTGCTCGACGCCGGCGGAGACCCGGATGAAGCCGTCGGCGATGCCGAGCCGCTCCCGGGTCTCGGCCGGCAGGCTGGCGTGGGTCATGATGGCCGGGTGTTCGACGAGGCTCTCCACCCCGCCCAGCGACTCGGCGCAGGCGAAGACCTGCACCGCCCCGAGGAAGGCCCGTGCCGCCGGCAGCCCGCCGCGGATCACGAAGGCCAGCATCCCGCCGAAGCCGGTCATCTGGCGGCGGGCCAGGGCGTGCTGCGGGTGGGAGGGGAGGCCGGGGTAGTGGACCCGCTGCACTTGGGGATGGGCCTCCAGGAACCTGGCCAGGCGCATGGCGTTCTCGGCGTGCCGCTCCATGCGCAGGGGGAGGGTCTTCACGCCGCGCAGCACCAGGAAGCTGTCCATGGGGGAGGGCACCGCCCCCACCGCGTTCTGGAGGAAGGCCAGGCGCCGGTGCAGCTCGCCGTCGCTGGTGGCCACCGCCCCACCCACCACGTCGGAGTGGCCGTTCAGGTACTTGGTAGTGGAGTGGCACACGAGGTCGATGCCGTACGCAAGCGGTCGCTGGAAGAAGGGGGTGGCGAAGGTGTTGTCCACCACGGTGATGGCCCCGCGGGCCCGGGCCACCGCCGCCGCCGCCTGGAGGTCCACCAGCTTGAGCAGGGGGTTGGTGGGGCTCTCGATCCATACCAGGCGCGTGCGCGGCCGCATGGCCCGCTCCAGGCTCGCCGGGTCGGCGAGGTCCACGAAGCTGGCCTCGAGGCCGTGGCGCCGAAACACCTTGTCGACGAGGCGGAAGGTGCCCCCGTAGACGTCGTCGGAGCAGACCAGGTGGTCGCCGGCGTCGAGCAGGTGGAGGATGGCGTCGGTGGCCGCCAGCCCCGAGGCGAAGGCCAGGCCGTGGGCCGCCCCCTCCAGCGCCGCCAGGCAGGCTTCCAGGGCGTCGCGGGTCGGGTTGCGGGTGCGGGAGTACTCGAAGCCCTTGTGCTCGCCGGGGCCGGCCTGGGCGTAGGTGCTGGTGAGGTACACCGGCGTCATCACCGCGCCGGTGGTCGGGTCCGGAGACTGGCCGGCGTGGACCGCCAGGGTCTCGAAGCGGTGCTTGTCGCTCACGTCTGCCTCCTCTCGGCCGGGCTTTGCCGGCCGGGCGCCGCGCGGGGGAGGCGACTTGACGACTTCGCGAGGGTAGGAGCTGCCCCGGGTTCGCCTGCCAGCGCCCGCGCCAGGGCGAACCCCCTCCAAGCACGGGGCGAGACTCCTCCCCTGGCCGCGGTTGCCGGTGGGCGCCTCACTTCAGCCGCTCCCCCAGGAACTCGATGAGGTCGATCTTGGTGAGGATGCCGGTGACCCGGTCGCCCTCCTTCACCACCGCCACGTTGTCGTCGTTGAAGATGGCGCGCAGGCGGGCGATGGGGGTCTCTGGCGCGACCACCCCCTGCAGCGGCTGCACCAGCGGCTCCACGACCTCGGAGAGGCGGTGCTTGCCCTCGATGAGGAAGTTGAGGAGGTCGTACTCGTGGATCATGCCGATGGCCCGGCCGGCGTCGTCCACCACCGGCATCTGCGAGATGTCGTGGTCCTTCATGGCCTTCACCACCGCCTCCACCTTGTCGGTCTTGCGGGCGGTGATGACCCTGCCGCGCCGGCCCCCGAGCACGTCGCGCACCGCCGCGCCGGAGAGCCCCTCGCCCCCCTCCAGGGCGAAGCCGTTGTCGCGCATCCACTCGTCGGAGAAGAACTTGGAGACGTAGGAGCGGCCGCCGTCGGGGAGCGGAACCACGATCACCTTGCCCTTGCCCAGCTCCCGCGCCAGCTGGGCCGCCACGTGTACCGCCGCCCCGGAGCTGCCACCGGCGAAGAGCCCCTCCTCGCGGGCCAGGCGCCGCGCCATGGTGAAGCCCTCCTGGTCGGTCACCTGGCGCACGTCGTCGAGGACCGCCAGGTCCATGGCCCCGCACATCATGTCCTCGCCGATGCCCTCCAGCTTGTAGACCCTGGGCTGGGAGAGCTTCCCGGTCTTGAACAGGGAGTGGTAGACCGAGCCCACCGGATCCACCCCCACGTTGCGCACCTTGGGGTTACGCTCCTTGAAGAAGCGGCCGCAGCCGCTCATGGTGCCGCCGGTCCCCAGCCCGGCCACGAAGGCGTCGAGCTTCCCGCCGGTCTGCTCCCAGATCTCCGGACCGGTGGTCCGGTAGTGGGCCTCGACGTTGTCGGGGTTGTGGTACTGGTTCAGGTAGAAGCTCTTGGGGGTCTCGGCGGCGATGCGCTTGGCCACCGAGTAGTAGCTCTCCGGCGAGTCGGCCGGGACGTTGGTGGGGGTCACCACCACCTGGGCGCCGAAGGCCTTCAGGGCGTCCTGCTTCTCCCTGGACATCTTGTCGGGCATGGTGAAGACGCAGCGGTACCCCTTCACCGCCGCGGCCATGGCCACCGCCACCCCGGTGTTGCCGCTGGTGTTCTCCACGATGGTGGCCCCGGGCGCGAGCAGGCCGGCCCGCTCCGCCTTCTCGATGATGTGGAGGGCCATGCGGTCCTTGATGGAGCCGCCCGGGTTCAGGTACTCCAGCTTGGCGAGGACGGTGGCGTCGCCCTCGCCCACCACCCGGCGCAGGCGCACCAGCGGCGTCTGGCCGATCGCGGAGAGGACGGTCTCGTGATAGGGCATGGGCGCTCCCGGGCGGCGAGGGCCGGAAGGCCGCCTTATAGGACCGCGTTCGCGGGGGTGTCAACGCGATGGAGACCAGCGAGAGCCAGACCGCGCGGCGGGTGCGGCGGGCGGTGGAGCGGGCCACCGGGCGGCCGGCGGGGGGGGTGGCGGTGCGGCGCCTGGCCGGCCACGCCTCGCTGCGCAGCTACTGGCGGGTGGGGACCCGCCCCCGGTCCTGGCCGCCGCGCGACCGGGACGGCATCGAGCTGGGCGTGCCCATGCACCCCTCCCACGTGGTGATGGTGCTGCCGCCCGACGCGGCGCCGGAGGAGGTGACCAAGGGGGGTGCGCCCGGGGTGAACCCCTTCGTGGACGTGCAGCGGTATCTCGAGGCGCTGGGGGTGCGGGTGCCCCACATCCTGGCCTTCTACCAGGACGACCCGGCGGGCGGGCTCATGGTCCTGGAGGACCTGGGCGACGAGATGCTGGAAACGCGCCTCCTGGCCGGGGCGGAGCCCGAGCCGCTCTACGGGCGGGCGGTGGACCAGCTGGCGGTGCTGCGGGCGGGGGCCGAGCGCTCGCGGAGCCGCTGCGTGGCCTTCACCCGCGGCTTCGACTTCGACCTCTACCTGTGGGAGCTGCACCACTTCCGGGAGTGGCTGCTGGAGGCCTGGAAGGGCGCCACCCTCTCGGCCACGGAGCGGGCCGAGCTGGACTGGCACTTCGCCTCCCTCGCCCGCGCCCTGGACGCCGAGCCGAAGGGCTTCACCCATCGCGACTACCAGTCGCGGAACCTGATGGCGCTGCCCACCGGCGAGCTGGCGGTCATCGACTTCCAGGACGCCCTGCTCGGGCCGCGCCAGTACGACCTGGTGGCGCTGCTGCGCGACTCCTACGTGGAGCTCCCCGACCCGCTGGTGGAGCGGATGCTGCAGCGCTACCTGGACGCCTTCGCCCAGGCCGGCGGCCCGCGCCTGGAGATGGGGCCCTTCCGCGAGGTGTTCGACCTGCTCACCGTTCAGCGCAAGCTCAAGGACGCGGGGCGCTTCGTGTACATCGACCGGGTGAAGAAGAACCCCGACTTCCTGCGCTCCATCCCGGCCTCGCTGCGCTACGTGCGGGAGGCGCTGGGGCGGCTCCCGGGGCTGCGGGGTCTTCAAGAAGTCCTGGGGCGGCACGTGCCGGAGCTGGCGCGGTAGGGGTCGGGGTCGCGGCGCAGGTCGAGGTGGCGGTCGATGACCCGCCCCGCGCCAGCGCCGCCTGGCGCGCTGAGCGCCGCGCCGCCGACTCTAGCCGAGGCGAAGCGGT
>DASRTO010000637.1:0-1631 GCA_035655915.1 Anaeromyxobacteraceae bacterium | reverse complement strand
GAGTTGATGGAGCTCGAGAGGGGGTTCCGGCAACTCACCCCCGTGAACTTGAAAGGGTGTTCTACTTAAATCGTTGAGATCGTGGGGGTTCGCCCTCGGCGTGCCGGGGGCGAGCGCCCCGCGTCCGGTCCAAGAGCTTCTTGTTGGAGACGTGATGGATTCGCTTCCCCGAACTCCTCCTCGGCCGAGGCTTCTTCGGACCGCGACGGCACCGGGACATCCGATGCACGGGGACCCGCTCCGCCAACTCGTTCAGCAGCTGGGACACCGTCGCGGCCCGACTCCGGCTCAGGTCCGGCCACCGCGCCGGTGGGACGGCCATCATCATCCCTGGGTAGACTTCCGCGACCTCATCCACCAGCGCGAAGTCGGACACCTCCGCCGCCACCTCCGGGCCATGCGCCACCCGCAGGTTCCCCCTCAGGACCGCCAGCGCATTGCCTGCCACCGCCGACATGCTGAAGGCGAACAGGGCCGCACGCGGGTATCCCAGCCCGGGCACCTCGCAATGCAACAGGTCGGTCAGCGCCTGGTAATGACCCTCGATTCGCCAGCGGTCGCGGTACGCCTCGCAGCACTGCAGCGCCGTCACTGGGGCCGGCAGGTTGGTCATCAGTACGATCTCCGTCTCGCCGTCCCGCGTCGGTTCGTCCAGCTTCAGCACGATCCGGCGCAGGCGGTGGATGCCTCCCTCACCATCGGAGACGTCGATCGGCTGCTCGAAGACCTCCCCGGTGGCGCAGCGCCCGCGCGCCCGAAGCCGGCCGGCTGGCACAAAGGGCAGTGTCGAGCGGTGCCAGCGGACCAGGAAGAACGCCTCTCGGCGCGCGATCCGGAAGACCAGCGTGCGCACGCAGAAGTTGCGGTCCATGACCCAGAGTTGGCCCGGTCGGACCTCGACCCGGTCCACCAGGGCCCGCTCCTGGCAGTGGGCATCCTCCTCGAGGATCAGGTCGAGGATCAATCCGCTGGCGGGCTCATAGACCGCCAACGACATGCCCGGCAGACCGGCCGACCCGGTGGTGCGCAAGGGCGCGATGCGATGCTCGACGCCGGTCAGGACGTTGCCGTCGAGGATCCGGACTGCATAGCCCTCGACCGGCTCGGGCAAGAGGCCCCCGCTGTCCACGATGAGCTGGCGTGCCCGCGTGGCCGTGCGGCGGACGATCGCCTCCGGGAGAGCCAGTTCCATGCGGTTGAGCTTGCGGTAGAAGGCCGAAAGCGAGGCCACGAGCGGGAGCTCGCGTCTCAGGAAGGCGGCCCGTGGCGAGGGCCGGTGGCCGCTGGCGACATCGAGCATGACTTGGACGAAGTGAGTCAGGGTCAACTCGCGGGTATATTGGTCCTCGGCGACCTCGTCAAAGAGTTCGTCGAGGGGCGTGCCGTCGATGATCCAGTCCAGCGCGATGCGGGTCATGACAGCGGCCGGGGCGCCTTCGACAAAGGGGTTGAGAATGGCGGGCAGGACCAACAGAGCCTCCTTGGTCGGAGAATCGAATCCTCAGTGACCAAAGAAGTTACGTTGGAAGACCTCCGCATGTTCACGGGGGTGAATGCCCCACCCCACGGGGGAGAGCACGCCTCCATTAGCCCTTGAAGAGGACTTCTGGCGTTGCCAAAATGTTGCCCAA
>DASRTO010000636.1:0-2965 GCA_035655915.1 Anaeromyxobacteraceae bacterium | reverse complement strand
GTGCGGGTGCTCGGCTCCGGCGAGTCGGTCAACCAGGAGCTGGAGAAGGTCGGCCGGGTGGCCGACTTCCTGGAGCTGGCCGAGCTGCTCACCTGGGACGCGCTGCAGCGCAACGAGTCCTGCGGTGGGCACTTCCGCGTGGAGTACCAGACCGAGGAAGGCGAGGCGAAGCGCAACGACGCCGAGTACGCCTACGTCGCCGCCTGGGAGTGGAGGGGCGAGGGAGAGAAGCCCGTCCTGAACAAGGAACCGCTGGTGTTCGAGAACATCCAGCTCGCCACGAGGAGCTACAAGTGAGGCTCACGCTCGAGATCTGGCGCCAGAAGGACGCCGGCGACCCCGGTCGCTTCGTCCGCTACGAGCTGCCCGACGTCAACCACCACATGTCGTTCCTGGAGATGCTGGACGTGCTCAACCAGCAGCTCATCGGGAAGGGCGAGGAGCCGGTGGCCTTCGACTCCGACTGCCGCGAGGGCATCTGCGGCATGTGCGGGTTCGTCATCGACGGCATCCCACACGGGCCGCAGCGCAACACCACCGTGTGCCAGCTGCACATGCGGCACTTCAAGGACGGGCAGGTGCTGCGCCTCGAGCCCTGGCGGGCCAAGGCCTTCCCGGTGCTGCGCGACCTGGTGGTGAACCGCTCGGCCTTCGATCGCATCATCGCCGCCGGCGGCTTCATCTCGGTGAACTCGGGCAGCCCCCAGGACGCCAACGCCATCCTGGTCCCCAAGGGCGACTCCGACCGGGCCATGGACGCCGCCGCCTGCATCGGCTGCGGCGCCTGCGTGGCGGCCTGCCCCAACGCCTCGGCCTCGCTCTTCATGGCGGCCAAGATCTCCCACCTGGGCCTCTTGCCCCAGGGGCAGCCGGAGCGGGCCAGCCGGGCCATCTCCATGACCGAGCAGGCCGTCAAGGAGGGCTTCGGCGGCTGCACCGTCATCGGCGAGTGCGAGGCGGCCTGCCCCAAGGGCATCAAGCTGGAGAACATCGCCCGGATGAACGGCGACTTCGTCAAGGCGAGCCTCGCCTACCGCGAGGCCGCCGCCGGCGGCGGCGCCGGGTAGCCGAGGAGCCTCCACGATTCTCCCGCCCGCGAGCACCGGCGACCCCGGGGGCCTCGCGGGCGTTTCATTCTTCGCCCCGGCGGGAGAGGCCCGGGGCGGGGCCGGCGCGCGCAGGGTAGACTCTGGCGACCCATGGACGCCTCGGCTGCCCGGCCCGCCTCCGCCGACCTTCGGGTCATCTCGCTGGTGGGCCTGGTCCACGGGATCTCGCACTTCTTCCACCTGGTGCTGCCCTCGCTCTTCCCATGGCTCATCGCGGACTTCGGCCTTTCCTTCACCCGCGCCGGCACCCTCACCGCCGCCTTCTTCCTGGTCTCCGGCGTGGGGCAGGCCCTGGCCGGCTTCGCGGTGGACCGGTGGGGGCCGCGCCGCGTGCTGGGGACGGGGCTGGCGCTCTTCGCCCTCTCCGCCCTGGCGCTGGGCCTGGCCCGCGGCTACCCCATGCTCCTGGCCGCGGCGCTGCTGGCCGGGGCGGGGAACTCGGTGTTCCACCCCGCCGACTTCACGGTGCTGAACCGCCGGGTCTCGCCGGCCAGGCTGGGCCACGCCTTCTCGGTGCACGGCCTGGTGGGGAACCTGGGCTGGGCCGCCGCCCCGGTGCTCATGACCGGCCTGGCCGCCGGCCCCGGGTGGCGCACCGCCGCCTTCGCCGCCGGAGCCGTGGCCCTGGGCGCGCTCGTGTCCCTGGTGCTGCTCCGCGAGGTCGTCGCCGCTCCCGCCCCGGCGCCGGAGCGCGCGGCGGCGGACGCCGCCCGCGGCTCGCCCTTCGCCTTCCTGGCGGTGGGCGCCGTCTGGGCGTGCTTCCTCTTCTTCTTCGCATCGACCATGGGGTTCGGAGCGCTGCAGAACTTCGCCCCCTCGGTGTTCCGCAACGTCTACGGCCTCTCGCTGGCCGCCTCCGCCTCGGCGCTGACCTTCTACCTGCTGGGTGGCGCCGTCGGGATCGCGGCGGGGGGATTCCTGGCCGCGAGGTTCCAGGCCCACGAGCGGGTAGTGGCGGCCCTGCTGGTGTCGGCGGCGATCCTGGCGCTGGTCCTTGCCAGCGGGGAGCTGCCCGGCGCCGCCGTGGCCCCCTTCATGGCGCTGATGGGGTTCTGCACCGGAACCGCCACGCCCTCCCGCGATCTGCTGGTGCGCCGGGCGGCCATGGACCGGCTGGGACCGGGCGCCTTCGGGCGGGTCTACGGCTTCGTCTACTCCGGGCTGGACGTCGGGCTCTCCACCGCCCCACTCCTCTTCGGGCGGCTCATGGACCGGGGGCTGTTCCAGGCCGTCCTCGGCGGGGTGGCGCTGTTCCAGGGCCTGGCGGTGCTGGCGGCGCTGCGGGTGGGGCGGACCCCGGCAGCGCAGCCGGCGCGGCCGGCTTCCACCTGATGGCCGCGCCCGCACGCGCGGATCGAGCCGTAGGGCGGGGGCTCGTCCAGGCGCGTCCCCCGCCGGGGCTCGACCCGGGGTGACGGGCGCCCCTACGGCCGCACCGGCGTGGCCGCCCCTGGCCCGACCACGGTGGTCCAGGGGCGCACCCGCCAGCGCGCCACCAGGCCGTTCTTGACGTAGGGGTCGGCCCGGGCGAAGCGTTCGGCGGCGTCCGGGGAGTCGCCCTGGAAGAGCAGCAGGGCCGTATCCACCGGCTCTCCCACCGCCCCGCCCAGCGCCAGCTCGCCGCGTCCGACCGCCTCCCAGGCCAGCTTGAGGTGCTCGGGGCGGAACTCGCCGCGGCGCGCCAAGTAGTCCGGGCCCAGCTCGTACCAGAGGAAGTAGTGCACGCGTCACCTCGCCGGCGATGGGAGACCGCCACTCTAGCGCTCTAGCAGACCCGCGGCACCGTACCGGGGGCCGGCGCTCCGGGGCCGGGGCGGCTCCGCCGGGCCCCGGGGCCGGGGCGGATCGGGGTATAA
>DASRTO010000635.1:0-3480 GCA_035655915.1 Anaeromyxobacteraceae bacterium | reverse complement strand
AGCGACTCGCCGTGGTCCCCGGACTCGCCGTGGGCGGCCTGGCCGTGGACCTCGGCGCCGGCGGCCGGCGCGACGGGCTCGTGCCCGGGGGCCGTTCCCTCCGCGGCCGGCGCGGCGGCGGGGGCCGGCTCGTGCGCGGGCTGCTGGCCGAGGAGGAGCGAGAGCGCGAGTGCGGCGGTCGAGAGGGTCATGCGGTCCTTCCCGGGCTCCGGCCGAGGGCGTGGACGTAGCTTCCCTCGATGGCCGCGAAGGCGAAGTAGGGCACGAAGAAGGCGACGACGAAGGCCACCACGCTTTCGCCGGCGCGGCTGACGTGGATGAGCCCCAGGGCCACCAGCACCAGGCGCAGCAGGAACACCACCACGAAGACCAAGAGCGCCCGCTGCAGCGGCTTCGAGGCCGAGGGCGAGAGCAGCCGGAAGCCGGCCAGGGAGGCGAGGGCGGTGAGGCTGGCGATGGCGGCGCCGGCGAGGCCGGCGCCGTGGCCGGCGGCGGAACCGATCCCCAGGGCCAGGGCGGCCACGAGCACGGTGGCGATGAGGTGTCGCGTCACTTTCGCTTGCCCAGGACCGTCCGGAAAAAGCTGATGAACCCCCCTGCCATCCCCACCGCGGCGCCGAGGAGCGTCAGCCACGGCGTCTGGTGTTCGAACTTCCTGTCGAGCCAGATGCCGAGGCCGGTGAAGACGCCCACCGAGACCACGAGCTGCGTGGAAGCCGCCATGTAGGGAGCCGCCTTGCGGTACGCCGACGCCAGGCTCGAGAGCCCTTCCTCCTCCTCCGGTTCCCGGCGCTTTCGATCGCTGGGCTCCGGCACTCGCGCCTCCACCCTCCGTTCTGGGATTCGCCTGGGGATTCCGAAGCGAAGGGCGGAACCGTATAGCAGTCCGGGCGCGTTCGCGTCAACGGGAAACCCGTCCTGCGCGGACCCGGCGCCCCGCTTCAGGCCTCGGCGAAGGCCCGGGCGGCCGCCTTCACGGTGGCGTCCACGTCCTCGTCCGAGTGGGCCAGCGAGACGAAGGCCGCCTCGAACTGCGAGGGCGGGAAGTAGGCGCCGCCCTCGAGCAGGGCGTGGTAGAAGCGGCCGAAGCGCCTGGTATCGCACTTGCGGGCGCTCTGCGCGTCGTAGACCGGCTCGCCCGAGAAGAACACGGTGAGCATCGAGCCCACCCGGTTCACCTGCACCGGCACGCCGGCCTCGCGGGCCCCGTCGGCGAGCCCCTGGGCGAGGCGCGCCGACGCGGCCTCGAGGCGCTGGTAGGCCGCCGGCCCGAGCTGCCGCAGGGTGGCCTCGCCGGCGGCCATGGCCATCGGGTTCCCCGAGAGCGTGCCCGCCTGGTAGACCGGGCCGGCCGGGGCGACGAGGTCCATCACCTCGAGGCGGCCGCCGAAGGCGCCCACCGGCAGCCCGCCGCCGATCACCTTGCCGAAGGTGACGAGGTCGGGCTCGATGCCGTAGAGGCCGCAGGCGCCGCCCGGGCCGAGCCGGAAGCCGGTCATGACCTCATCGACGATGAAGAGCACGCCGTGCTTGCGGCAGGCCTGGAGCAGCCCAGCCAGGTAGCCCGGGCGCGGCACCAGCACGCCCATGTTGCCCACCACCGGCTCCACGATCACCGCCGCCATCTGGCGGCCGCGCTCGGCGAGCAGCCTCTCCGCCGCCGGGAGGTCGTTGAAGGGCAGGGTCAGGGTGTGGCGGGCCAGGTCGGCCGGCACGCCCGGCGAGTCGGGGAGGCCCAGCGTCTCCACGCCCGATCCGGCCTTCACCAGGAGCGGATCGACCGCCCCGTGGTAGCAGCCGTCGAACTTGAGGACCCCGTCGCGGCCGGTGAAGCCGCGGGCCAGGCGGATGGCGGCGGTGGTGGCCTCGCTGCCGGAGGAGACGAAGCGCATGCGCTGGATCCAGGGCATGCGCTCCCGCACCAGCTCGCCCAGGGCGATCTCGCGCGGGGAGGGGGCGCCGAAGGAGGAGCCGGCCTTCATGGCCTCTTGCACCTCGCGCATCACCTCGGGGTGGCAGTGCCCCAGGATGAGCGGTCCCCAGCTGCCCACGTAGTCGAGGTACTCGTTGCCGTCCACGTCCCACAGCCGCGCCCCCCGGCCGCGCGCGAAGAAGCGCGGGGTGCCCCCCACCCCCTTGAAGGCCCGCACCGGCGAGTTCACGCCGCCGGGGAAGAGCCCCTTGGCCTTCTCGAAGAGCTTCTGCGAGAGATCGGTCTTCACGGGACCTCCTTGGTGTGCTCGCGGCGCTTGCGGTCGAAGACCGCCTCGCGGTCGCCCGGGGTGACGGTGCGGGCGGCCTCGCGCCGCTCGCGGACCTTTTCGATGCTGGTGCGGATGGCGTCCGGGTTGGGGTGGGCCGGCAGCGCCTGGGCGTAGAGCTCGATGGCCTTGTCGAACTTGCCGAGCTGCGCGTAGAGGTGGGCCTCGCCCTCCAGGGCCAGGGCCGCCACCTCCGGCCGCGGCTTGCGGTCGATGGCGGCCTGGAAGGCCCCCAGCGCCTCGTCGGTGCGCTGCTCCAGGGCCCAAGCCTGGGCGGTGAGCAGCTGCGCCTCGTCGGCCTCCGGGCTCTGCGGCCACTTCTCGCGCAGGATGCGGGCCTCGGTGCGGGCCTGGTCGTAGTTCTTGAGCTCCAGGTACTGCCGCGCCACCTTGAGCTGGTAGCGCGGCGCCTGGCGCCAGCCGCTGGCGGCGACGTCGGCGTACTGGGCGATGGCCGCCACCCGGTCGTTGAAGCGGTCCACGTAGATGTCGCCGATGGCGCTGCGGGCCCGCCAGGCGTCCTCGCCCCCCGGGTAGAGGGAGATGATGCGCCGGTAGTAGGAGATGGCCCCCACGTAGTCGCCCAGCTCCAGATAGGAGACGTCGGCGGCGTACTTCAAGGAGCGCAGCCGCAGGTCGGCGTCGGAGCGGGAGAGCGGCCCCTCGCCCAGGACCGCCAGCACCTCCTGGTAGGCCGCCAGCGCCTCGCGGGGCTTGCCGGCGTGGCGCAGGTCGTTGCCCTCCTCCAGCTTGCGCGAGGCACCGCCGCAGCCCGCCGCCGCCGCGAGCAGCGCCGCCGCCAGCAGGCGGCGCCAGCCGGTCACGGCGCGGCGCCCCCGGCGCCGCCCGGCGGAGGCTCCTCCTCGCCCTCGCCGCCGTTCCCGCCTGTCTCGCCGTTCCCCCCGGCCTCGGGCGCGTCCCGCACGCCGGCGGCGTCGGCCTCGCGCGAGGTCTCCGCCACCCGGGCCACCGCCATCACCAGCTCGTCCTTGGACTCGACGGCGATGAGGCGCACCCCCTGGGTGTTGCGGCCGATGACCGAGATCTGCTTGCAGCGGAAGCGGATGAGCATGCCGCGGTTGGTGATGAGCATCACCTCCTCGCTGTCGAGGACCGGTGTCGCCGACACCACCGGGCCGTTCCGCTCGCTGGTCTTGATGGTGATGATGCCCTTGCCGCCGCGGCTCTGCACCCGGTACTCGGAGAGCTCGGTGCGCTT
>DASRTO010000634.1:0-8577 GCA_035655915.1 Anaeromyxobacteraceae bacterium | reverse complement strand
GGGTTTGCCGCTTGGCGGGTGATTGCCCTCCCTCGCTCGGTGGCGGCCCGCCGCTCGCCTCGTCACGACGAGGCGGAGAAGCACGGGTTACGTCCGGGACCCGACCATCCCCCAAAAGAGTTAGCGGGCCGCCTCGGCGACGATTGTGTAGCGAACCACCGTCGATCCGACCCGGATGACGTCGCCGTTGCGCAGGGTCTGCTCGGCGACCGGACGGCCGTTGAGCAGGGTTCCGTTGGTGGACTCGAGGTCCACCAGCACGTGGGCCCCGCCGGACGCGAAGATGCGCGCGTGGCGGCGCGAGGCGCTCTCCGAGGGCACCACCACCGTGTTGGAGCGGTCGCGACCCAGGGTGACGTCCTCCTCGCCGAGCGGGTAGCGGCGCCCCTGCTCCGCGGGATCCTGCGCGTGGATCACCAAGAGCTCCGCCCGCGGGGGCCTGGAGCTCGGCTGCCCCTGCGGGCTGACGACGCGGGTCTGGTCGTTCTCCATGTCGTTCCTCGGGAGGCCGCCCCGAGGATAGCAGAGGGCGCGCGGCGGCGCGCCCCCCTGCGAGGCCGGGGCGGTGGCCGCCTCGAGGCGAATCGAGGCGCGACGGGGCCGGGGCCGCGGGCTGGCGCCCGGGGCCGGCATGGGAGATAGACTCGGCGGCTGCCGAAAGGAGGCCCCCCATGCGGTATCGCCAGCTGGGCGCCAGCCGGCTCGTGGTCTCGGAGGTGAGCCTCGGCTCGTGGCTCACCTACGGTGGAGGCGTTCCCCGGGACCGGGCGGTGGCGTGCGTGGAGAGCGCCTTCGAGGCCGGGATCAACTTCATCGACACGGCGAACGTGTACGCCGGCGGCGCCGCCGAGACCTTCCTGGGCGAGGTGCTCGCGGGCCGGCCGCGCGACGGCTACGTGCTCGCCACCAAGGTGTTCTTCCCGATGCCCGATGGCGGCAGGGGACTCGCGGCCGCCCAGATCCGGAAGCAGCTCGACGCCTCGCTGCGCCGGCTGCGGGTCGAGCACGTGGACCTCTACCAGTGCCACCGATGGGATCCGGAGGTGCCGCTGGAGGAGACCATGCGCGCGCTCACCGACGCGGTGCGCCAGGGAAAGGCTCGCTACCTCGGGTTTTCCGAGTGGACCCCGGCGCAGGTGGGCGAGGCGCTCTTGCTCCCCGGCGTGGAGCGCTTCGTGTCGAGCCAGCCGCAGTACTCCATGCTGGAGCGTGGCCCGGAAGCCGAGCTGTTCCCGCTGTGCGCCCGGGAGGGGATCGGGCAGATCGTGTGGTCGCCGCTGCAGCAAGGTATCCTCACCGGCAAGTACCTTCCCGGCCGGCCGGCCCCCGCCGACTCGCGCGCCGCCAGCGACAGCATGGGCGCCTTCATCCGGCGGCGGATGGACGAGGCGGTGCTGTCGAGGGTGCAGGCGTTGAAGCCCATTGCCGCGGAGCTCGGGCTCACGGTGGCGCAGCTGGCCCTGGCCTGGGTGCTGCGGCGGCCGGAGGTTTCTTCCGCCATCATCGGGGCCACCACGCCGGAGCAGGTCGCGGAGAACGCGAAGGCGTCGGGCGTGCAGCTCGAGGCGGAGGTGGTGCGGCGCGCCGAGGCGGCCCTGGCAGGGTGATGCCCCAGCCGACCGAGGGGCAGGCGCGCGGGCCGGGGCGTCGGGGACGGCGAGTTTGCCGGTGCCCCGCCGCGCAGCCTGGACACCGTGCGCTGAAGGCCGAGCGGAGCTCGGCCGAACCAGGGCACGATCAGCCCCGGACCAGCCTCCGCGCCACCGCGACTTCCGAGGGCGCGCCGTCCGGGCCGCGCCGGACGCGCAGGGTGACGGTGGACCCCTCCGGCCCGCGGATGGCCTGGACCGAGCCGTCCATGCCCAGCTCCGACACCGGCCGCCCGTCGACCGCCAGGATCTCGTCGCCGACCTGCAAGCCCGCCTCGGCGGCGCCGCCGCCCGGCACCACGGCCATGATCCGCAGGGCCTCCCCGCGCGGCGCGAACTGGACGCCGATCCCCGCCAGCTCCACCCGCGGCTCCTCGCCGGGCTCGACCGGCGAAAGCTCCACCGTCACCGGGCCCAGCACCCCTCCCTCGGGAGGGACCAGGCCGGAGAGGATGCGCGCGTGGTGCCCCTCGGCTTGCACCAGGATGGAGAGGGGGCGGGTGGGGAGGCCGGAGAGCTCGAAGCGGCCGTCCGGGCCAGCGGCGGTCTCGCCCCGTAGGGCGATCACCGAGCCGCCGACGCCGGCGCGCCCCTCGACCTGCACCGCCGCCCCCGGGATGGGCGCCCGGGTGGCCCGGTCGACGACCTGCCCGGTGACGCGACCGCCGGGGCGGAGGTCGAAGTCGGCCGTGGCGACGCCGGGGGGCTCGGGGATGGTCACCTCCAGGTCGTCGGACGGGGCGTGGCTCGGGGCGCTGGCCGAGACGACCACCGGTCCCGGAGGCAGGTCGTCGAGCCGGTACTCCCCCGAGGCGTCCACCACCGAGAGGGCCTTCAGCGGAGGCCAGCGTAGGGGGCCGGCGGCGCGCCGGACCGTCACCGCAAAGGGGGCGACCGGGGAGCCGGTGGAGCGATCGCGGACGCGGCCGCGCAGCGCGCCGCCCGCCTCGAGCCTGAGCGTGACCTCGGCGGCGCCGCCCTGCACCCCGACCGCGCGGGCCGGCGCGTGGCCGGCCCGGGAGGCGGTGAGCAGGTAGTGGCCGGGCTCCAGGTCGGCGAGGCGGAAGCGGCCGTCGCTTCCCGACAGCGCCTGGGCCGAGGCGAAGTCCTCGGCCGAACCGGGGCCGCGGCCGCGCTGGCGCCGCGCCGCCACCAGGGCCCCCTCAACGCCCGCGCCGGCGGCGTCCACCACCCGGCCGGCTATGGCCACCGGCGGCGCCGGGGTCTCGCGCCGCTCGCCGAGGCGGATGGCGAGGCGGCGGCTCACCCGGGCCGCGAAGTCCAGCTCGGCCCGGCCGGGAGCGTATCCGGCGAGGCGCGCCTCCAGGACCGAGCCGTCCGGAGCCTGGAACCCGAACTCGCCGCGGGCGTCGGAGCGGAAGCGGTCGGCGAGCGGCAGGAGCGCGGACTCGGCCTGGCCCAGGAGCCGCACCTCGGCCCCCTTCGCCGGGCCCCCGTCTGGCAAAAGCACCAGGCCGCGGTAGGGGACGGCCTTCCTCAGGTACACGGTGAGGCCGGACACGCGCTCCCCGGCGCGGGCGTGGAGGGCGATGGGGCTGTGACCCCACTCGGGCGCGAAGGGGAGGTAGCCCTGGGCGGAGACCGCCCCCAGCTGCCAGGCGCCCTGCGCCGGCGGCTCGAAGTGGAAGGCGCCGTCCGGTCCGGTGCGGGCGCTGGCGGCGGCCCCGGCGCGCGTGAAGACCAGCTCGGCAGAGGACACGCCGGCGCCGCCGTCGAAGGCCAGCACCCGCCCCTCGAAGGAGGCCGGACCGCCGGCCGGGTCGAGGGTGACAGCGGGGCCGGGCGGGAGCGCGGCAGGGGGCGCCGCGGCGGGGGACGGGGTGGGCCGGGTGCTCGCCGCGGGCGGCGCCGGGTGCGCCGAAGACTCGGGCTCGCGCCGGGGCCAGAGCAGCCACGCCGCCAGCGACAGGAAGCCCAGCAGGGCGGCGGCGAAGGCGAGGCGCCGTGGCATGAGGCCGGATCCTAGACCCAAGAGGGGCGGAGGTGCCAGCGCCGGGCGTTGACCCGGACCGGACGCCAGACTATCCTATAAGCCGGATGAAGCGATGATTGCAGCCCCCGCCACGGGCTCCCGCCCCCGCCCGGAGGACCTCCTCGGCCACCTGGGCGCCCTCGCCGACCCGACCCGCCTGCGGCTGCTCCACCTGCTGGAGCGGCAGGAGCTGGGGGTGGCCGAGCTGTGCCAGGTGCTGCGCCTGCCCCAGTCCACGGTGAGCCGCCACCTCAAGGTGCTCTCCGATCAGGGCTGGGTGGCGAGCCGGCGCGAGGGCACCGCCAACCTGTACCGGCTGGCGGAGCCGGGTCCCTCGGCGCGGCGCCTGTGGCGGGTGGCCCGGGCCGAGAGCCAGGGCTGGCCCGCCACCTCCCAGGACCGCCTGCGGCTGGAGCGCCGGCTCAGGGCCAGGCGCGACGAGGCGCAGCGCTTCTTCGCCGGGGCGGCCGCCGAGTGGGACCGACTGCGGGCCGAACTGTACGGCCGGGCCTTCGGGGAGGCGGCGCTCCTGGCGCTCTTGCCCCGCGGCTGGACGGTGGCCGACCTGGGCTGCGGCACCGGGGCGCTGGCGGCGGCGCTCTCGCCATGGGTGGGCCGGGTGGTGGGCGTGGACCAGTCGCCGGCCATGCTTCGCGCCGCCGCCAGGCGCACCGCCGGCCTGCCGAACGTCGAGCTGCGCCGGGGCGGGCTGGAGGCGCTGCCGCTCCGCGACGGCGAGTGCCAGGCGGCCCTGCTGGTGCTGGTCCTCACCTACCTCGCCGATCCGCGCCCCGCGCTCGCCGAGGCGGCCCGGGCGGTGCGGCCCGGCGGGCGCCTCGCGGTGGTGGACCTCCTCGCCCACGGGGACGAGTCCTTCCGCCGCCGCCTGGGGCAGGCCAGCCTGGGGTTCGAGCCGGCCCGGCTCGAGTCGCTCCTTGCCGAGGCCGGCTGGGCCTCGCCAGCCGTCCGTTCCCTGCCGCCCGAGCCCGGCGCCAGGGGGCCCGCCCTGCTCGTTGCCCGCGCCGAGAGGCCGGGCTAGAAGCCGTCACCTCCACCCACGGAGTCCGCCATGCCGAGCCCCGCCCGCTTGACCCGCCTCGCCCACAAGCCCCGGAAGGCGAAGGGCCTCGGTAGGGCGGGGGCTCGTCCCCCGCCGGCGTACCACGTGAAGGACCTCTCGCTGGCCGAGTGGGGCCGCAAGGAGATCGAGCTCGCCGAGAAGGAGATGCCCGGCCTCATGGCGGTGCGGCGCGAGTACGCTGCCCGCAAGCCGCTCAAGGGGCAGCGCATCACCGGCTCCCTGCACATGACCGTCCAGACGGCGGTGCTCATCGAGACCCTGCGCCAGCTGGGGGCGGAGGTCCGCTGGGCGAGCTGCAACATCTTCTCCACCCAGGACCACGCCGCGGCGGCGGTGGTGGTGGGGCGGGACGGGACGCCCTCCGATCCGCGCGGCGTGCCGGTCTTCGCCTTCAAGGGGGAATCGCTCGACGAGTACTGGAACTACACCGAGCGGGCCCTCGACTTCGGCGGCGGGCTGGGCCCGACCCAGATCGTGGACGACGGCGGTGACGCCACCCTGCTCGTCCACAAGGGTGTGGAGTTCGAGAAGGCGGGGAAGGTCCCGCCCCCGGGGAGCGCCGACTCCGAGGAATTCGCGGTGGTCCTGAAGGTCCTCGCCCGCGAGATGAAGAAGGACCCGCGCCGCTGGCACCGGGTGGCCGCGGCCTGCGCCGGCGTCACCGAGGAGACCACCACCGGGGTTCACCGGCTCTACGAGATGCAGAAGGCGGGGACCCTGCTCTTCCCGGCCATCAACGTGAACGACTCGGTCACCAAGTCCAAGTTCGACAACCTCTACGGCTGCCGCCACTCGCTCGTGGACGGGCTGAACCGCGCCACCGACGTCATGTTGGCCGGCAAGCTCTGCGTGGTGTGCGGCTACGGTGACGTGGGCAAGGGCTGCGCCCAGGCGCTGCGCGGCCAGGGGGCCCGGGTGGTGGTGACGGAGATCGACCCCATCTGCGCGCTGCAGGCCTCCATGGAGGGCTACCAGGTGGTGCGCCTGGAGGACGTGGTCGAGACCGCCGACGTGTTCGTCACCGCCACCGGCAACCTGGACGTCGTGACGGTGGAGCACATGAAGCGTATGAAGGACTGCGCCATCGTCGGCAACATCGGCCACTTCGACAACGAGATCGACATGGCCGGCCTGAAGAAGGTGCCGGGGGTGAAGCGGGTGAACGTGAAGCCTCAGTACGACGCCTGGGTCTTCCCCGACGGCCACCGGGTGCTGGTCCTGGCGGAGGGGCGCCTGCTGAACCTGGGCTGCGCCACCGGTCACCCGTCGTTCGTGATGTCGAACAGCTTCACCAACCAGACGCTGGCCCAGATCGAGCTGGCCCAGAACCGCGCCGCCTACCAGAAGAAGGTGTACACCCTGCCCAAGCACCTCGACGAGAAGGTGGCCGCCCTGCACCTCGAGCAGATCGGGGCCCGGCTGACGAAGCTGACGAGGAAGCAGGCGGAGTACATCGGCGTCTCGCCGGGCGGGCCGTTCAAGAGCGACCACTACCGGTACTAGGGAACGCGAGCGGCTCCCGTCTGCCCGGCCGGCGGATGTCCGGTGGGGTACCGGCCGGCGCCGCTCGGTGCCCCCGGCGCGGCGACCAGCGCAGACTGGCGTACCAGGGCATACAAGCACCCAGTTTTCCACCGGTTTCGCTGCGGCGGGGGCCAGAAGGGGCTTCTTGAATATCCCGGCGGTCGTCTAGTCTGTGGGTCATGAGCACAACTCACTTGGTGGCAGCCGCCCTGGCGTTGGTGACCGGTCAGTACGAGCCCCCGCCGCAGCCGACCTACGTGCCTCCTCCGGCGCCCGTGTACGCGCCGCCCCAGTCGGGGATCTTCGTGGACATCGACCTGGTGCCGCCGGCCTACTCGGCGCCGGGCGTGGACGTCTTCTACGACGCGCTCGCGCCCTACGGTCGCTGGAAGCGGGACCCGATCTACGGCCGGGTGTGGATCCCCTCCAACCCCAATTACCAGCCGTATCACGACGGGTACTGGCTCGCCACCGACTACGGCTTCACCTGGGTCTCCAACGAGCCCTTCGGCTGGGCGGTCTGCCACTACGGCAGGTGGCTGTGGAGGGGGCGCTGGGTGTGGATCCCGAACAACGTCTGGGGGCCGGCCTGGGTGCAGTGGCGCGAGGCGGACGGCTACCTCGGATGGGCGCCGCTGCCGCCGGACGGCGTGCAGGTGGTGATCCCCGAGAAGCGCTGGCGCTTCGTCCCCGCGCCCTACGTCACCCGAGTCGACGTGGTCCAGGTCTACGTGAGCCCGCGCACCGTCTACCGCCGCTCGCATCCGCTGTGGCGCTACACGCGCACGCCCCGCGGGGAGGTGTTCGTCGCCGGCCCCGACCCCGACCACCTGCGATCGCGCTACGACCTGTACGTCACCCCCACGGCCCTCCCGCCGCGCCTCTCCGGCCGCTACCACGAGGACGCGTGGCACGACCGGAGGCTGCGCGAGCAGCGGTGGCGCGAGGAGCAGGCGGAGTGGCGCCACCAGCGAGACGAGCAGCTGCGCTACCAGTCGGAGCAGCGCCGCCTCCAGGAGGAGCAGCGGCGCTACGAGGCGCGGCAGCAGCAGTTCGAGGAGCAGCAGCGCCGGGCGCGCAACGAGGCCGACCGCCGTCGCCTGGAGGAGCAGCAGCGGAGCATCGAGGAGCAGCAGCGCCGGCTGGAGCAGCAGCGCCGCGCGCAGGAGGAGCAGCAGCGCCGCTTCGTCGAGGAGCAGCGCCGGCTGCAGGAGCAGCAGCGCCGGCAGATCGAGGAGCAGCGCCGCCTCCAGGAGCAGCAGCGGCAGCAGCAGGCGGTGCAGGAGCAGCAGCGGCGGGTCCAGGAGGCGCAGCGCCAGGCCGAAGAGCAGCGCCGCCTGGAGGAGCAGCGCCGGGCGCAGGAGCAGCAGCGGCAGCAGCAGCAGGCGCAGCAGGAGCAGCAGCGCCGGGCCCAGGAGCAGCAGCGCCAGGCCGAGGAGCAGCGCCGGCTCCAGGAGCAACAGCGCCAGCAACAGGAGCAGCAGCGGCAGCAGGCGCAGCAGGAGCAGCAGCGGCAGCAGCAGGCCCAGCAGGAGCAGCAGCGCCGCGTCCAGGAGCAGCAGCGGCAGCAGCAGGCGGTGCAGGAGCAGCAGCGCCGGGTCCAGGAGGCGCAGCGCCAGGCCGAGGAGCAGCGTCGCCTGGAAGAGCAGCGGCGCGCGCAGGAGCAGCAGCGCCAGCAGCAGGCGGTGCAGGAGCAACAACGCCGCGCTCGGGAGCAGCAGCGCCAGCAACAGCCCCAGCAGGCGCAGCCGCGGGGCCAGGAGCAGCCGAAGCAGCAGGTCCAGGATCAGCGCCGCAAGCCCGAGGAGCAGCGGCGTGCGCCGCCCCCGCCCGGCGGCGGGCAATCGCAGCAGCCGCCCCGCGGGCAAGAGAAGGACAAGGAGAAGGAGAAGGGGAACGACCGCTAGCTGCCGGGTCAGGCGCTCCGCAGCTCGCCGGCGCGCCGGGGAGGAAGGCGCTCCCGGCGCGCCACCGCCGCCACGATCCGCCGCAGCGCCTCCACCCCCTCGGAGAGCGCGGCCGGCCCGGGCTGGAGGATGAGCGCGCTCTTCACCTCGTAGACCTGGTCGTCCCTGACCGCCGAGACTGCGTCCCAGCCGGGCCGGGCGGCGATCGACTCGCGGCGCGCCTTGCGCCCGCACCAGCTGGCGACGACCGCCTCGGGGTCGCGCCGCGCCACCTCGCGGGGATCGTAGATCCGTCCCCGCGCGCCCTGCGAGGCGCGGGACTCGGCGCACACGTCCTCGCCGCCCGCGAGCTCGACCAGTTCCGAGACCCAGCGGATCCCGGAGATGAGCGGATCGGGCCACTCCTCGAAGAAGACCCGCGGC
>DASRTO010000633.1:0-6184 GCA_035655915.1 Anaeromyxobacteraceae bacterium | reverse complement strand
GCCCCCCGCCGTGCCGCCCCAGGTAGAACTCCTGGACGTCGGGGTCCTGGCGGAGCCGCTCGCTCGGGCCGTCGAGCACCACCTTGCCGTTCTCCATGATGTAGCCGTAGCCGGCCACCGCCAGCGCCATGTGGGCGTTCTGCTCAACCAGCAGGATGGACACCCCCTCCTCGCGGTTGATGCGCTGGATGATGCGGAAGATCTCCTGGGTGAGGAGCGGCGACAGACCGAGCGACGGCTCGTCGAGGAGCAGCAGCCTGGGGCGGGCCACCACCGCCCGGCCGATGGCCAGCATCTGCTGCTCCCCTCCGGACAGGGTGCCGCCCAGCTGCCGCCGCCGCTCCCGCAGTCGCCGGAAGTACTCGTAGACCTTCCGGAAGTCCTCCTCGAGCCGGCGGGCGCCGGGGCGGGCCCAGGCAGCGCACTCGAGGTTCTCCTCCACCGTCAGCTCCTCGAAGATGCGCCGCCCCTCCATCACCTGGAAGAGGCCCCGCCGCGCGATCTGGTGGGGCAAGAGCCCCTCGAGCGGCTCTCCCCGGAAGGCGATGTCGCCGTCCACGATCTCGCCTTCCTCGAGCGGCAGGAGCCCGGAGATGGCCTTCAGGGTGGTGGTCTTCCCGGCGCCGTTGGACCCGAGGAGGGCCACGATGGCCCCCTCGGGCACGGCCAGCGACAGGCCCTTCAGCACCTGGATGGAGTGGTGGTACACGACCTCCAGGTTGTTCACCCGCAGCAGCGGGGGATTGGCCGGCTCGCCGCTCACTTCAAGTAGATCCAGTCGGAGACCGGCTCGAAGACGCCCTTGGCCGGGTTGGCCTGGTAGACGCGCCCCACGGCGGCCTTGTTGTTCACGAAGGTGACCTTGCCGGTGAGGCCGCCCACGTCCCAGCCCTTGATGGTGGAGATGGCGTCCTTGAGGTTGTCCCCGGTGACGGGCTTCTTCGCCGCCAGCACGCGGTTGATGGCCTCCACGAAGACCATGCCCGTGAACCACCCCTGGGTGTAGGAGTTGGGGCGGCTCTTCTCCTCCGGGTGGACGCGGGCGTTGTAGTCGCGCATGGCCCGGACGCCAGGCGCGTCCTCCCACCAGTAGGCGTAGGGGTTCACGCCCATGTACCCCTCGGCGTCTTGCCCCAGCTTGTCGATGATGGTCTTGTCCACCGACCAGAAGGTGCCCATGAACCTGGTCTTGAGGCCGTGGTCCCGGGCGCTGCGGATCACTTCGGGGATGGGGGCCAGCACGTAGCCCTGGAAGATGACGTAGTCGGGCTGCGCCTTCTTGAGCGTCAGCACCTCGCTGGTGACGTCCAGGGCGCCGACCTTGGTGACGATCTCCGCCACCACGTCGATCCCCAGCTCCCCGGCGCGCTTGCGCGCATAGGGGATGGGGTCCTTGCCGAACTCGGTGTCGGAGTAGAAGAAGGCCACCTTGGGCTTCTGCGCCCCCTTCTGCTTGGCGATGTACTCCAACAGGATGCCGAACATGTCGGAATAGGTCGGCCCGGAGATGAAGGAGTACGGGTGGGTCTTCGGGTCCGCCAGCTCGCTCGAGAACGAGGTCGAGCCGTAGAGCACCTTGTAGCGGGCGTTCAGCTCGGGGGCGATGGCCTTGCCGAGCCCGGTCGACTCTCCGTACATGATGATGGGATTGTGCTGGGCCATGATCTTCTTGAAACAGGCCACCGCCTTGTCGGTCTCGTAGCCCGAGTCCTCGTAGACGTAGGCGAGCTTCTTCCCCTTCACCAGCCCCTTCTCGTTGGCGTAGGCGAGGTAGTCCTGCAGCCCGGCGTTGATGGCCACGCCGGCGAAGGCGAACCTCCCGGTGATGGGCTGGCAGGCGCCGATGGTGATGACGTCGTCGGCGGCCCGGGCGGTGGCGGTCGCCGCGGCGGCCGCCGCCAGGATGACTGCCGCGTGCATGAGGCGCTTCATGTCGTCGCTCCTTTCACGGTTCACTTCTCGAACGGCCACAGCGCGAAGAAACGCTTCGTCCGGTTCCACATCTCGGCGAGCCCATGCGGCTCGAAGACCAGGAAGGCCACGATGAGCGCGCCGAAGACCACGTCCCGCATCGGGAAGAGGTAGGCCTGGGCGTCCGGCCAGACGCCCCGCAGCGCCTCCACCCCCAGCTTCAGCGCCTCGGGCACCAGGGTCATGAACACCGTGCCGAAGAGGGTCCCCTTGATGGACCCCAGCCCGCCCACGATGACCATGGCCAGGAGCTGGATGGAGAGCGAGAGCGGGAAGTTCTCCGGCGTCACCACCTTCACGAAGAAGGCCCACAGCCCCCCGGCCATGCCGGCGTAGAAGCTCGACACCATGAAGGAGAGGATCTTGGTGCGGAAGAGCGGGACGCCGATGAGCTCGGCGGCGATGTCGCGGTCGCGGACGGCGATGAAGGCCCGCCCCCAGCGGGTTCGGAAGAGGTTGGCGGCGAGCCAGACGTGGGCCGCCGCCACTGCCTGGACCAGGAAATAGATCCTGAAGTCGGTGTCCAGCGACAGGCCGAACAGGCGCGCCGGCGGGACGTTGAGGCCGCGGATGCCGCCGGTGGCCGAGGTCCAGTTGACGAAGACCCACTCGGCGATCACCTGCGCCGCCAGGGTGGCGATGGCCAGGTACAGCCCCTTGATGCGCAGCGAGGGGACGCCCACCACCACCCCGGCCAGGCAGGCCATGACGCCGCCGGCCGGCACCGCCAGCCAGAAGGGCGCCGAGAGGCGCGAGGCCAGGTAGGCGGCGCCGAAGCCGCCCACCCCCATGAAGGCGGCGTGGCCCAGCGAGATCTGGCCGGTGAAGCCGGTGAGGATGTTGAGCCCCAGCGCCGCGATGCAGAGGACGCCCATGAGGTTGGCCAGGTAGAGCAGGTAGTCGCCGGCCACGAAGGGGAAGACCAGGGCCAGGACCCCCAGCGCCGCCATCCAGCCGCGCACCGCCGGCGTGCGCAGGAGCGCCTCGTCGGCCCGGTAGCTCTCCTGGTAGTTGCCGATCAGCATGGACGGGGCGTCGCCGTGGGTGAGTTTCGCGCGTTCGGGTGCCCGAGACCGTTCACAGCCGCTCCACCTCGCGGGTGCCGAACAGGCCGTAGGGCCGGATCATGAGGATGGCCACCAGCGCCGCGAAGGGGACCACCTCCTTCACCCCGCCGCCCGGGAGCAGCGGGTCCAGGTAGCCGCCGGCCAGGTTCTCCAGGATGCCGATGGCCACCCCGCCCACGAGCGCCCCGGGGATGGAGTCGAGCCCACCCAGGATCACCACCGGGAACATGCGCAGGCCGATGGCGCCCAGCTGCGGGCTGATGCCGCCGATGGTGCCCACCACCACGCCGGCGATGGCCGCCGTCGCCGCCGCCAGGCTCCAGGAGAGCGAGAACACGCGGCGGATGTCGATCCCCATGGCGAAGGCCGCCTGCTGGTCGTCGGCGGTGGCGCGCATGGCGGTGCCGGTGCGGGTGAAGCGGAAGCCCAGGCCCACCAGCAGGATGGCCAGGAGCGCGATGGCGAAGGGCCACGCCTGGCGCGAGGGCAGGACCACCGGGCCGAGCAGCAGCGGGGCGCGCGGGAAGATGGGCGGGAAGGAGCGGTATTCCCCCGACCAGATCATCTGGGCGATGCCCTTGAAGACGGAGGACAGCCCGATGGTCACCATGATCACCGAGATGGCCCGCTGCCCCAGCAGCGGCCGCAGCACCACCCGCTCCACCAGCGCTCCCAGCCCGGCGGCGGCGGCCACCGCCAGGAGCAGCGCCACCGCGAAGGGCGCCCGGGCCGCGGTCATGGCCGTGTAGGCGAAGAAGGCCCCCAGCATCATCAGCTCGCCGGTGGCGAAGTTGATGACGCCGGTGGACTTGTAGACGACGACGAAGCCCACGGCCACCAGGGCGTAGATCCCCCCGGTCACCACCCCGCTCGCCAGGAGCTGCAGGAAGAGGTCCACTCAGGCGGCCTCGCCCAGGTAGGCCCGGACCACCTCCGGGTCGCGCTGGATCTGGTCGGGCGTCCCCTCGGCGATCTTCTCGCCGAAGGAGAGCGCGACCACCCGCTGGCACAGGTCCATCACCACGCCCATGTCGTGCTCGATGAGCACCACCGTGATGCCCCGCTCCTCCTGGACGTCCAGGATGAAGCGGGCCATGTCCTCGGTCTCCTCCTCGTTCATGCCCGCCACCGGCTCGTCGAGGAGCAAGAGCCGGGGGCGCATGGCCAGCGCCCGGGCCAGGTCCACCCGTTTCTGCAGGCCGTAGGAGAGGCTCCCCACGGTGCGGCGGCGCAGGTGCTCCATCTCCAGGAAGTCGAAGACCTCGCGCTCCACCTCCTCGCGCAGCCGCAGCTCCTCCCGCACCGCCCAGGGGAGCCGCAGCATGGAGGAGACGGCGCCGCTCCGCAGGCGGGCGTGGGCCCCCAGCTTCACGTTGTCGAGGACGGTCATGCCCTCGAAGAGCGACACGTTCTGGAAGGTGCGGGCGATCCCCAGCGCGGCGCGGCGGTCGGCGGGCAGGCGCGTCACGTCCTCCCCGTCCAACAGCACGCGCCCGTGGTCGGGCCGGTAGAAGCCGGAGATGCAGTTGAGGAGGCTGGTCTTGCCGGCGCCGTTGGGCCCGATGATGCCGGTGATGGACCCGGCCCGAACCCGCAGGTCCACCGAAGCCAGGGCCGCCAGGCCGCCGAACGAGAGCGAGAGCCGCTCCACGGCCAGGATGGCTCGGTCGTCGCCGGCGGCAACCGGCCCTTCGCCCATGCGGGTCCCTCCGGGGTGGGTCGGGGGGTCGGCGGCGGCATTCTAGCCGCCCCGGCGCGGCGGCGGTAAGGGGGTGGCAGCGCCGGCGGGGCGCGGGGCCTCCCCCTTCACCCCGCGGAAGCGTCCCCCGGCGCCCGCCGCAGCGCCGCTGCGAACCGGTCCCCGTCCACGTTGGCGCCGGTGAGCACCAGCCCCACCGCCCGGCCCCGGTTCCGCTCCCCTTCCCGCAGCAAGGCCGCCAGGCCCGCCGCGCCGGCCCCCTCGGCCAGGTTGTGGGTATCCCGGAACAGGGCGGCCATGGCCGCTTCCACCTCGGCGTCGGTCACCTCCACCACCCGGGCCACCCCGCGCCGGATGAGGGCCAGCGCCTCGGGATCGGGCGTGCGCACCGCCATGCCGTCGGCCACCGCGGTGGCGGCCGGGTAGGGCCGGGCCTGGCCGCTCTGGAAGGCGCGGGCGTAGGCCGGGGCGGCGGCCGAGACCACGCCCACCACCTCCAGGCGTCGACCCAGGGCCTCGCGCGCGGCCAGGGCCCCGCAGATCCCGGAGCCCAGCCCGATGGGGACGTAGAGCCGCTCGAGGTGGGGCGCCGCCCGGAGCAGCTCCAGGGCCCAGGTCCCCACCCCCTGCACCAGCAGCCGGTCGAAGGACGGCACGGGCCACAGCCCCTCGCCGGCGGCCAGGCGGCGCGCGTGCTCCAGGGCGTCCTGGAAGTCCTGGCCTTGCTCCCGGAGCTCGACGCCCAGCGCCCGCATGGCCGCGTTCTTCTCCGGGCTGTTGCCGCGGGGCACCACCACCACCGCGCGCAGGCCGTGGCGCCGGGCGGCGAACCCCACCGACTGTCCGTGGTTGCCGCGGGTGGCGGCCACCACCCCGGAAACCTCCGGGTGGGCCCGGCGCAGCCAGTCGAGGTAGACCAACCCGCCGCGCACCTTGAAGGCCCCCACCGGCGTGTGGTTCTCGTGCTTGAGCCAGGTCTCGGCCCCGGTGCGGGCGGCGAGGAGCGGCCAGGCGTACTGCGGGGTGGGTGGCATGGCCGCGTACACCACCCGCGCGGCCGCCTCCAGCTCGGCGAGGGAGGGCAGCTCCATGCTTGCCGTCTCAGCCGGACGCGGCTGCGGCCCGCGAGACGTCCGAGGGCGCGGCGCCCCCCGAGGCCCGCGAGGCGAAGCCCGGCCGCACCACGCGGCTGGTGAGCGAGATGGCCGGGTCGAAGAGGAAGCGCCACAGCAGCCTGGACCAGGAGCGGTGGCTGTGGAGCGGCTGGTACAGCTCGGGCGCGAGGCGGGTCAGGGCCGGCAGCCGCGTCCAGGGCACCCGCATCAGGTCGTGGTGCTCGACGTGGTAGCCCACGTTGAGGGCCACCGCGTTGAGCGGCCCGTAGTACGAGAAGGTCTCCTGCGCGCCGTCGGGGAAGGTGAGGAAGTGCTCCTGGATCCAGCGGGCG
>DASRTO010000632.1:0-4314 GCA_035655915.1 Anaeromyxobacteraceae bacterium | reverse complement strand
GCGCTCGGCCGCCGCGCCCGCCCCACCGACGAGCCGGCCTGGGTGCGCCGGGCGCTGGTGGCGGTCGCGCTCCTCTTCCTGGGCCTGTTCGTGCTGATGCCCGTGGCGGTGGTCTTCGCCGAGGCGCTCTCGAAGGGCTGGCGGGCCTACGCCGCCGCGCTGAAGGAGCCGGAGGCCTGGGCCGCCATCCGCCTCACGCTCCTGACCGCCGCCATCGCCGTTCCGCTGAACACCTTCTTCGGCCTGGCCGCTGCCTGGTGCATCACCCGCTTCCGCTGGCGCGGCAAGAGCGTCCTGGTCTCGATCATCGACCTGCCGTTCGGCGTGTCGCCGGTCATCTCCGGCATGGTCACGGTCCTGCTCTTCGGCGCCCAGGGGCTCCTGGGCCCGTGGCTCTCTGACCACGGGGTCCGCATCGTCTTCGCGGTCCCCGGCATCGTACTCGCCACCGTCTTCGTCACCTTCCCCTTCGTGGCCCGGGAGGTCATCCCGGCCCTCGAGGCCCAGGGCACCGAGGAGGAGGAGGCCGCGCACGTGCTGGGCGCGAACGGGTGGCAGATCTTCTTCCGCGTGACCCTGCCCAACGTGAAGTGGAGCCTGCTCTACGGGGTCATCCTGTGCAACGCGCGGGCCATGGGTGAGTTCGGGGCCGTGTCGGTGGTGAGCGGCCACATCCGCGGCGAGACCAATACCATCCCGCTGCACGTGGAGATCCTCTACAACGAGTACAACTTCGCCGCCTCCTTCGCGGTGGCCTCGCTGCTGCTCCTCCTGGCGGGAGTGACCCTGGCCGCGAAGAAGTGGGTAGCGCACCGGGCCCGGCCCTCCCGGCCGGCGCCGGGAGGTGTCGCGTGAGCATCGAGGTCTCCGCCGTCCACAAGTCCTTCGACGGCCACGCCGTCCTGCGCGACGTCTCCTTCGAGGTTCCCGGCGGGGAACTGGTGGCGCTGCTGGGTCCGTCCGGCTGCGGCAAGACCACGCTCCTGCGCATCATCGCCGGGCTGGAGGAGCCCGATGCCGGCGACGTCTTCCACGCCGGGGCCCGCGTCGACGGCGTCAGCGCCCGCGAACGCAACGTGGGACTGGTCTTCCAGCACTACGCCCTCTTCCGCCACATGACCGTGGAGGACAACGTGGGGTTCGCGCTTCGGGTGCGCCGCCGCCCCCGGGAGGGGGTGCGCCGCCGCGTCGGCGAGCTGCTCCGCCTGGTCCAGCTCGAGGGGCTGGAGCGACGCTACCCGGCCCAGCTCTCCGGCGGGCAGCGGCAGCGGGTAGCGCTGGCACGGGCGCTGGCCACCGAGCCCCGGGTGCTGCTCCTCGACGAGCCCTTCGGCGCCCTCGACGCCCGGGTCCGCCAGGAGCTGCGCCGCTGGCTGCGCCGGCTTCACGACGAGATCCACGTCACCACCCTCTTCGTGACCCACGACCAGGAGGAGGCCTTCGAGGTGGCCGACCGGGTGGTGCTCATGAACCAGGGGCGCGTCGAGCAGGTGGGGACCCCGCAGCAGGTCTTCGACGAGCCGGCCACCCCGTTCGTGATGCGGTTCCTGGGCGCGGTGAACGTCTTCCACGGACGCCTGGAGGACGGGCGCGCCCACTTCGGCGGTATCGAGCTGCCGCATCCGGCGGCGCCGGATGCCGATGGGGTCCGGTCGGCGCGCCTCTACGCCCGGCCTCACGAGCTAGAGATCCACCCCGACCCGGTGAGCGGCAGCTTCCCCGCCGAGGTCCAGCGGGTGACGCCCCTCGGCAGCGCGGTGCGCCTGGAGCTCACCGCGCCGGCGCTGGAGGGACCCCTCTCCGCGGAGGTGGAGGTGCGGCGGGCCGAGGCGCTCCGCCTCGAGGTCGGCCGCCGCCTGTGGGTGGCCCCGCGGCGCTTGCGCGTCTTCGCCTCCGATCCCGCCGACAGTCTCACCGCGAGTGCCCTGTGACCAGTCCGGACCGCTCGCGAGCGCCGCCGGCCTCCCGGCCACGGGACCCGGCGGGCGCTAACGCTGCCGCGCCAGGAGCACGTCGGAGCGGGCGGTGAGCTCGCTGGTGCGCGCCAGGAGCCCCTGCACCTCGGCGTAGAGGGCCTCGACGTCGCCGTCCCGCCGCGGCGGCCGCTCGCCCAGCCTGGCCAGGAGGTCGCCCACCTTGAGCAGGTGCTGGTGCGCCAGGAGCAGGTCCCGGCCCAGCCGCGCGCCGGTGCGCGAGTAGATGAGCCCGGTCTGGAAGAGCTGCGCCAGGGCCCGCCTGTTGGTGTCGAGCACCGCCCGGCTGCGGTCCCGGAAGTCCTCCAGCCGCCGGGCGTCCCGCGCCCGGGTGAGGTCGATGACTGGGGAGCCGCTCCTCCCGAGTCGGCACTCGCGAGACGTCTCGATCCTCCGACCGGGCGAATGGTAGGTCCGCCCGCGAAAGGACGTCAACCGCCCCCGGGGACCGCGATCCCGCGCGGGAGGCGGACATGGCGCTTCGCGCCTTGACAGCCGGCCGTTTCGCTCGCCGTAAAATCGCCCAACCTCGACCTCGACCTTCCTTTTGTCGAGCGCGGCGTCGACGTGTGCCAGGATGGGGCCCTTCCATCTCCGGGAGGTCCGCATGACGAGGAGGTCCTGGGCCATGGCGCTGGCGCTCGCCGCCGTCCTGCTCCCCGGCTGCGCGCGCCAGCCGTCGCCCCTGCCCATCGACGCCCCCGGCTTCTTCTCCGGGCTGCTGCAGGGCTTCCTCATCCTGGTGAGCCTGGTGGGGAGCCTCTTCACCGACGTCAGGATCTACGCCTTCCCGAACTCCGGCTTCTGGTACGACCTGGGCTACTTCATCGGCGCCAGTGCCTTCCTGGGCGGCGGCGCGCACACGGCCCGCCGGCGCGCCCGCTGAGCCCCCTCCCGGACCCCGGGCGGCTGGCGCGCCGCCCGCCCCATCTCGCCGCTGGAGCGGGTGGGCGGCGCCGCGGTATGGGCAGCGGCATGGAACCGACCGGCCCCACCGCTCCCCGCGTCCTCGTCCGCGCCGCCGAGCGCGGCCCGGAATCCTCCGGCCGCCACCCCTACAACCCGCGCTCGCAGGTCCACGGCTGGACCCTCTCGCGCATGGCCGGCCTCGGCCGCATCGCCGTGAACCTGGCCTGGCTCCCCCCGGGGAAGGAATCGGCGGTCCACCACGTCCACCACCGCGAGGAGGAGTGGCTCTACCTCCTCGAGGGTCGCGGGGTGGCCGAGGTCGGCGACGCGGAGCATGAGATCGGGTCGGGCGACTTCCTGGGCTTCCCGCCTGGCGTCTCCCACCACCTCCGCAACGAGTCCGCCGCGCCGCTCACCTTCCTCGAGGGCGGCGAGGTGATTTCCGACGTCGAGGTGGCCGACTTCCCGCGCCTGCGCCGCCGGCTGGTCCGCATCGGCCGTCGCATGGCGGCCTACCCCTTCGAGGCGGAGATCCCGTTCCTGCCCGGCGGCGGGGAGGTGCCGGAGGAGCTCCTCCCGGCGGAAGACCGCCCCGCCCCGCGGGTGCTGGTGCGCGCCGGCGAGCGCGCCCCGCCGCGCCTCTTCCACCATCCGGAGAACCCCCGCTCCGAGGTGCACCTCGAGGCGCTCTCGCGCCCGGCGGGCCTCGCCCGCGTGGCGGTGGGGGTGACGCGGGTGCCGGCCGGCCGGGAGTCGTACCTCCTCCACGTCCACCAGCACGACGAGGAGTGGGTGTACGTCCTCTCCGGACGCGGGACGGCCGCCATCGGGGACCGCGAGGAGGCCATCGGCCCCGGCGACTTCCTCGGCTTCCCCGCCCGCGGCCCGGCCCACCACGTCTGGAGCGGGCCGGGCCAGGACCTCGTCTACCTGCACGGCGGCGACGCCTGGTCGCGTTCCACCATCGAGATCGTGGACTACCCGAAGCTGGGGATGCGCAAGACGTTCGTGGGGACGCGCGAGTCCGCCACCTTCCGGCTCGACGCGGCGCTGGAGCGCCGGTAGCCTCAGCGCGCGCCCTTCACCGACTCGCCCCAGCGCTTCTGGTACCTTTCGCGGATGCGGGCGATGGCCTTCGCGTCCACGTGCCCTTGCACCAGCGCCTTGGCCGCGTAGTCCACCTGCTGCCATTCCTCCTGGCAGCCCTCGGCGCGCTCCTGGGGCAGGTGGCCCTTGCGCACGACATTGACGAAGAACTCGGGGTCGCTCCCGTAGGCCATGCAGAGCACGTTGTAGTAGCGCTGGGCGTCGAGGCCGTGCACGTCGGCGAAGTCGTCCTCGCCGGGGGCGCGGGCCCGGGCCTCGCGCAGGTACATCCAGGCCGCCCCGCGGAGCAGCCGGAGCGCGGCGTCGCGCCCCGTGCGCAGCAGCA
>DASRTO010000631.1:0-3998 GCA_035655915.1 Anaeromyxobacteraceae bacterium | reverse complement strand
CCTCGCCATGGCCCGCCTCTCCGCCCTGCGCCGCCGGGAGGAGCTGGGCCGGGCCGCCCTGGCGCGGGCCGTGGAGCAGGTGCGGGACCTGGTGACCATCGCCGACGGCAAGGGTCGCATCGAGTACGTCAACAGGGCGGTAGAGGAGGTCACCGGCTACTCCCGGGAGGAGCTGATCGGCACCCGCAGCCGCTCCTGGCTCCCCTGGTACCAGGGGGTGCCCTTCCTCGCCGAGATGCAGCGGACGGTCCTCTCGGGCCGCCCCTACCGGGCGGGAGTGCTCGGCCACCGCAAGAGCGGTGAGGCCTTCCTGGCCGAGGAGACCGTGACGCCCATCGCCGGCCCGGCCGGAGCCCTGGAGGGAATCCTTTCCACGGCGCAGGACGTCACCGAGCAGCGGCTGCTCGAGGTCACGCTCGACCACCGGGCCAGGCACGACCCGCTCACCGGCCTGCCCAACCGCCGGCACCTGCTCCGGCTGCTGGACCAGGTCCTGCAGCCGGCGGACGGCGCGACGCGCGCCGCGGTGCTGGCCGTCGACCTGGATCGCTTCACCCAGCTCAACGACCTCGTCGGCTCGGCGGCTGGCGACCAGCTCCTCGCCGAGGTGGCGGAGCGGCTGCGATCGGTGGCGGGGGAGCGGGACCTGGTGGCCCGCCTCGGGGCTGACGAGTTCGCCCTGGTCCGCGTCGACGACGGGCCGGTGGACGCCGCTGCCGCCGCCGAGGAGGTCCGGGGGGCGGTGTCGCGGATCCGCGCCGGCCCGGACGACGACCTGGCCCTGACCGCCTCGGTCGGGATCGCCGTCTTTCCCGATCACGGGCGCGACGCCCGCACCCTGGTGGAGAACGCCGACCTGGCCCTGGGCGAGGCCCGGCTGCGGCGGCGCGGCGCGGTGGTGCAGTTCGACGAGGGGCTGGCCCGCGGAGCCGCCGACGCCCTGATGCTGGAGAAGCGGCTCGCCGGGGCGCTCCGGAACGGCGAGTACCTGCTCCACTACCAGCCGTTCTTCGAGCTGGCCACCCGCCGGCTCGCGGGCGCCGAGGCCCTCATCCAGTGGAGGAGCGCCGACCTGGGCACCATCCCGGCGGCGCGGTTCATCCCGCTGCTGGAGGAGAGCGGGATGATCGTCGACGTGGGCCTGTGGGTGCTGGAGACCGCCTGCCGGCAGGCGCGCGAGTGGGAGACCAGCCGGCTGGCCCTCCCGGTCTCGGTCAACCTCTCCGGGGCGCAGTTCCGGCACCGGCGGGTGGTGGAGGCGGTGGCCGAGGCCATCGGCCGCCACCGGCTCGACCCGGCGCGGCTGACCCTGGAGGTGACCGAGAGCGTCTGCCTCGACGACCTGGACTTCGCGGTGGGCACCCTGAAGCGGCTCAAGGACCTGGGGGTCTCCATCTCGGTCGACGACTTCGGCACCGGCTACTCCTCGCTCAGCTACCTGAAGCGCCTCCCGGTGGACACCATCAAGATCGACATGTCCTTCGTGCGCGACGTCACCCGAGACCAGGACGCCGCCTCCATCGTCTCGGCCATCACCACCCTGGCGCGCGCCATGCGCCTGCGGACCATCGCCGAGGGCGTGGAGACCGAGGAGCAGCGCAACGTGCTGCACCTGCTCCGCTGCGACATGGGCCAGGGCTTCTACTTCAGCCCGGCCGTCTCGGCTGGCGAGATGCCTCGGTTCCTCGGCCCGGGTGCGGCCCCGGTCCGGGCCTGAGGGCCGCCAGCTCCGGCGCCGCTCCCGGCGGGCCACCCGTGGGGCGGCGCCTCGTCCCCCGCCGGGGGGCGAGCCACCGGTAGGGCGGGGGCTCGTCTGGCCTGTCCCCCGCCGGGGCTCGACGGGGCCGAGCCGCCGCCGTCAGCGGACCACGGGCAGCGAGCGCCCCTCGGCGGCGCGCCGGTTCCAGCGCGTCTCGGCCGGCGCCTCGCCCTGGAAGGCCCAGCGCCCCGGGTCGGGGGTGGGACGCACCGAGAGCCCCTGCCCCTCGATGAGGTCCACCACCTCGCGGGGCGTATTGCCGGCGGAGGTGAGGTAGTTGCCGACCATGGTGCCGTCGGCCCCGGCCCGGAAGATGAGGTGCTGCTTCTCGCCCAGGTTCACCTCGCGGCCGCCCATGACGAAGACGTGGGCCGCCGGCATCATGAGCCGGTAGACCGCCACCGCCGCCAGGCACTCCTCGGCGGTGATGGCCCGGACGTGCTCCATGGGCGTGCCCGGCCGCGGGTTCAAGAAGTTCATGGGCACGCAGTCCACCTCCAGGTCGCGGATCACCTCGGCCAGCTCCACCCGCTGCTCCGGGGTCTCCCCCATGCCCAGGATGCCGCCGGTGCACAGCTTCAGGCCCAGCGACTTGCCGGCGCGGATGGTCTCGATCTGCTCCTGGAAGGTGTGGGTGGTGCAGACCCGGTCGAAGAAGGAGGGCGCCGACTCCAGGTTGTGGTGCAGGTGCAAGAGGCCGGCCTTCTTGAGCCGCTCCAACTCCGGCCGGCGCATGAGCCCCAGCGAGGCGCAGGGCTCGAGGGTGGTCTCGGCCTTGATGAGCCGCACCGCCTCCTCGATGGCGCGGAGCTCCGACTCCCTGGCGACCCGGGTGCCGCTGGTGACGATGGAGAACTCGCGGGCCCCGGCGGCCTCGGCGAGCTTGGCCTGCTCCAGCATCTCGCGCGGGGTGATGAGCGGGTAGACCGGCGCCTCGGCCCCCTTGAAGTGCGCCGACTGGGAGCAGAAGCCGCAGTTCTCCGGGCACAGCCCGCTCTTGGCGCTGGTGATGCCGCACAGCGAGATCTCGTCGCCGTGCGCGGCGCGCCGGGTGGCCTCGGCGCGGTCGAGCAGGGCCTCGAACTCCCGCCCCTCGGTGAGGCGGATGAGCCGGCGGGCCTCCTCGCCGGAGATGGGCTCGATCCACGGCGGCAGCGGGCGGGCGGTGGTCTCGCACATGGGCGGGAGAGGATGGCAGAGCGCCGCGCGACTCGTCAACCGGGTGCCGGGCATCCGGTTGACGAGGCCCCATGAGGAGGCAATGGCCCGCTTCCGTGCGGCTTTTCGCCGTGCGAGGCTCCCGCGCCATGCCCCGACCGCTCCCCGCCGCGTCCGCCCTGCTGCTGCTCCTCCTCGCCGCCCCCGCCGCGGGCGCCGGCAAGGCAGAGCCGGCCTCGCCCCGCCTCGACGGCCCGGGCCTCGCCGCCGTGAAGGCCCGCTCCATCGGCCCGGCGGTGATGAGCGGCCGGGTGGCGGACGTGGCCCTGGATCCGAGGGACCCGGAGACCTTCTACCTGGCGCTCGCCACCGGCGGGGTGTGGAAGACCTCGAACGGCGGCGACTCCTTCGCCCCGGTCTTCGACAAGGAGCCGGTGCTCTCGGCCGGCGCGGTGACCGTCTCCCCGGCCGACTCGCGGGTGGTGTGGGTCGGCACCGGCGAGGCCACCGACCGGAACAGCGCCGGCTTCGGGAACGGCGTCTACCGCTCCGAGGACGGCGGTGAGACCTGGACGCGGGCCGGCCTCCCCGCGAGCCGCGCCGTGGCGCGCATCGTCCCCGACCCCGCCGACTCGAAGGCGGCCTTCGCCTGCGCCCGCGGCGACCTGTGGGGGCCGGGCGGCGAGCGCGGCGTCTTCCACACCACCGACGCCGGCAAGACCTGGAGGCGGGTCCTGGCCGCCCCCGCGCCGCACGACAAGCTGACCGGCTGCGCCGACCTCGCCGCCGACCCCGGGGACGGGAAGGTCCTCTACGCCGCCCTCTACGCCCGCCGCCGCACTCCCTGGTCGTTCGAGTACGGCCCGGCGCTCACCGGCGGCGCCGACGTGGGCGGGATCTTCAAGACCACCGACGGCGGGACCACCTGGACGAAGCTCGCCGGCGGCCTCCCCTCGCGGACCGGAAACGTCGGGCTCGCGGTGGCGCAGAGCGACCCGCGGGTGGTGATGGCGGTGGTGCAGTCGGACGAGGGCGGGACCTCCTCCATCGAGGAGATCATGACTCGCGCCGGCGGCGTCTT
>DASRTO010000630.1:0-4042 GCA_035655915.1 Anaeromyxobacteraceae bacterium | reverse complement strand
TCCATGTGCCGGTGGACCTTCTTGGAGATCCTGGCCCGCTGCTCCGGCGTGAGGATGCCGTGCAGGTCCACCGCGCCGTCGGCGGCCTCGTGCGCGAAGGCGCGCATGGCGTCGATGCGGGCGTCGATGAGGGCGTGCACCCTGGCGCGGTCCGGGGCGGCCGAGTCCCACTGGGCCACCAGCTCCTTCTTCGTCTCCTGGCCGCCCTGGCGCAGCGCCGCCCCCTTCTGCAGCAGGCGGTCCTTGAGCGCCATCACCTGGGCTCGCTGGGCCGGGGTGGCGTCGAGGTCGTCGAGGGCGTCCTCGAGGTGCGAGGTCACCATCCGATCGATGGCGGCCGGGTCGCGGCCGTGCCCCCCGCCGCAACCGCCGCGGAATCCGGTGGCCAGGGCGAACAGGGCCGCGAGGCCCAGCAGCACGGGAACGGTCTTCTTCATGGCTGTCTCCTCCCGGCTCCCGGTGGTCCCGGCTTCCCCGGGCGCCGTCGCCGGCTGGCGCCGCCCGGCATGGGCGGGCGCGAGGGTGAGGATGGCCCGCGGCGGCGAAGGGCGCTTGTTCGCCCCTTGAAGAAACGTTAAGACGGCCGACCGAAATGAGCCTGGTCAGCGCCAGCGGCCTCTCGCTCGCCTTCGGGGACGCGGTCCTCTTCCGGGACGCCGCGCTCTCCATCGGCCCCCGGGATCGGGTCGGCCTGGTGGGCCCGAACGGCACCGGCAAGTCGTCGCTCCTGCGCATGCTGGCCGGCGAGCGCTCGCCCGACGCGGGCGCCATCGCCTGGCGGCGCGGGGCCCGGGCCGGCTACCTCCCCCAGGACGTGACCGCCATCCCGCCCGGACCGGCCATCGAGACCGTGCTCTCCTCGGTGCCGGGGCGCTCGGCGCTGCAGTCGCGCCTGGCCGCGGTGGAGTCGGCGCTGGCCACCGCCCGAGACGAGAACGAGCAGCTGGAGCTGTCGCAGGCCCTGGCCGACCTGCACCAGGAGCTGGACCACTTCGAGGAGCACTTCGGTCGCCCCCGGGCCGAGCGCATCCTCATGGGCCTCGGCTTCCGGCCGGAGGACCTGGGGCGCGACACCCGCACCCTGGCCGGCGGCTGGCGCATGCGCGCCGCCCTGGGGGGCCTCTTGCTGCAGGACCCGGACCTCCTGCTGCTCGACGAGCCCACCAACCACCTCGACGTCCCCACCCTGCAGTGGTTCGACGCCTTCCTGCGCGGAACGGGCAAGGCGCTGGTGCTGGTCTCCCACGACCGGGTCTTCCTCGACCGGCAGATCGACCGGGTGCTGTCGCTCGAGCCGGAGGGGCTGCGCAGCTGGGCCGGGAACTACGGCGACTACCGCCGCCAGCGGGCCGAGGAGGAGGCGCGCCTCCTGGCCGAGGCCCGGCGCCAGGCCTCGCGCCGCGCCGAGCTCGAGGCCTTCATCCAGCGCTTCGGGGCCAAGAACACCAAGGCGGCCCAGGCCCGCTCCAAGCGCAAGATGCTGGAGCGCATGGAGGCGGTGGAGGTGTTGGAGGAGCGGGCCACCCTGGCCTTCGCCTTCCCCGAGGCGCCGCGCTCCGGGCGCGAGGTGCTGCGGCTGGAGGGGGTGGGCAAGGCCTTCGGCGGGATCGAGGTCTACCGGGGCCTGGAGGCCCGGGTGCTGCGCGGCGAGCGGGTGGCGGTCATCGGCCCCAACGGCGCCGGCAAGTCCACGCTCCTCAAGCTGGCGGCCGGGGAGATCCCGCCCGACGCCGGGCGGGTGGCGCTGGGGCACGGCGTGGTGGCGGGGTACTACGCCCAGCACCACTTCGAGCGGGACGACCACGCGCCCGAGGGCGCGGCGCGAACCTTCGGCACCCTCGACCCGGAGCGGACGGTGCTGGAGACGCTGTGGGAGGTGGTGCCGGATCGGGGCGAGGCCTTCGTGCGGTCGGTGGCCGGCGGCTTCCTTTTCTCCGGCGACGACGCCGACAAGCGGGTGGGCGTCCTCTCCGGCGGGGAGCGGGCCCGGGTGGCGCTGGCGAAGCTGCTCCTGCGCCCGGCCAACCTGCTGCTGCTCGACGAGCCCACCAACCACCTCGACCTCGAGTCCGCCGAGGCCCTCACCGAGGCCCTGGCCGGGTACCGGGGGACGCTGCTCTTCGTCTCCCACGACATGGGCTTCGTGAACCGCCTGGCCACCGCGGTGTGGGAGGTGAAGGGGGGCGGCGTGGTGGCCTTCCCCGGGAACCTCGACGACTGGCTCTACCACCAGCGCCAGCTGGCCGCGGCCGCCCAGGGAGCGGGCGCGGTCGGGTCCTCCGAGCCCGCCCCCGGGCGCGAGGGGGAGCGGGAGCGCCGCCGCGCCGAGGCCGAGGCCCGAAACGCCCGCTACCGGCGCGAGAGGCCCATCCGCGACGAGATCGCGCGGCTCGAGGCCCGCATCGCCGAGCTGGAGGTCGCGGAGCGCGCCGCCGCGGAAGCCCTGGCCGACCCGGCCACCTACCAGGACTTCGCCCGGGCCCGGCCCCACCTGGAATCGCAGCGCCGGGCCCGCCAGGAGCTCGAGGGGCTGTACCAGGACTGGGAGGCGCAGCACCGGCTGCTGGCCCCGGGGGACGAGGAGTCGCCGGCCTGACGCGCGCGCCCAGGCGCGCCAGGGCGAGCGCCGCGGCCGACGCCTTCGCGCCGCCCGGTGGCGATGGGCTATGCTGCGCCGTTCGCGCTGGAGGCCGCATGACCCGCCTGGCCGTCGTTACGGTCGCGCTCGCCGCGTGCGCTCACCCGGAGAGGCCCGCCGGACGCGTCGCCGAGGGCTTCGTGACGACGGCCGACGGCGCGCGACTCCACTACCGGCGCCTCGGCTCCGGGGGGCCGGTGGTGGTGGTCCCCGGGGGCTGCTTCCTCGAGCCGGCCCTCGCCGCGCTGGCCCGCGCCAGGACCGTGGTCTTCTACGACCCGCGCAACCGCTGCCGCTCCAGCGCCGTGGAGGACGGCGCCCGCATCTCCGTCCGGGCCGACGTGGAGGACCTCGAGGCGCTGCGCCGGCACGTGGGAGCGGAGCGCATCGTCCCGGTAGGCTTCTCGTACCTGGGGCGCGTGGTGGCGCTCTACGCGCGGTCCCACCCGGAGCGGGTGGAGCGCCTGGTGCAGATCGGGGCGGTCTCGCCGGGGGTCGGGACGGCGTACCCACCGGCCCTCGCCGAGCCACGCGCGGCCTGGCCGGCCGACCTCCTGGCGCTCGACGACGAGGTGAAGCGCCTGCGCGAGGAGGGACGCGACCGGAGCGACCCGGCCGGCTTCTGCGAGCGGTACGACGCCTTCGTGCGCCGCCTGCTGGTCTACCGACCGGCCCCGGCGGCGCGCTACACCCCCGGCTGCGACTCCCCCCGCGAATGGCCGATCAACCTGGACCGTCACCTCGCGGCGATCTTCACCTCGCTGGCCGCCTCGCCGGTGCCGCCGGAATCGGTGGCCTCGATGCGATCGCCGGTGCTGGTGGTGCACGGCCGTCACGACCGCCAGGCTCCCTACGGGGCCGGGCGAGAGTGGGCCATGGCCTGGCCCGACGCCAGGCTCGTCACCGTCGCCGAGGGCGCCCACGCCCCCTTCGTCGACGACCCGTCGGTGGTGGACGACCTCGACCGCTTCCTCGCGGGCTCCTGGCCGGAGCGGGCCGAGAGGGTCCGCGCGCTCGACCCGGCGGCTCGCTGACGTCGGGGCGCCGCCGTCGCGGTCGACCGCGTCCCCGGCCGCTCGCCCCCGCGTGCACACACCCCCCGTCCCCGGCTAGACTCCAGCTTCCATGGCACGCGGCAACGGCGCCGACCCAAAAGGGGTCGCCACCCGCGAGGTCGTCCGCCTCGGCGACGGGCCGGCGAGCGGCGAGCGCGACACCCTGGCCGTCGAGGAGCCGCTGGAGATCCGGGTCGACGGCGAGACGGTGGCCGTCACCATGCGCACCCCGGGCCAGGACGCCGAGCTGGCGCTGGGGTTCCTCTTCGCCGAGGGGATCATCGCCGGGGCCGGCGACGTGGGGAGCGCCGCCCACTGCGGCCGCCCCGGCCAGGAAGGCTACGGCAAC
>DASRTO010000629.1:0-8999 GCA_035655915.1 Anaeromyxobacteraceae bacterium | reverse complement strand
GCCGGGGCGGTGGGCGCGGCCGCCTCGCGGGGCGGCGGGGCCGGCGGCCGGGTGGCGACCTGGGGGCCGCCGCAGCCCGCCAGCGCGAGGGCCAGGGCGGCCGCGGGTGCGATCCGGGACGAAGGGCTGGCGGCGGTCATTTGAGGAGGTCCTCGTCGTCCTCGTCGTGCTCCACCCGGACCGGGGCGTCGCGCCGCTCGGCCTTGGCCGGCGCCCCGCGCCGCGGCGGCTCGACGCGGCGGGGCGGCGGCAGCTCCTTGAGGTCGGCGTCGCGCGCGGCCGCCTGGGCCGCCGGCGCGTCCCGCCTGGCCTGCAGCGGGGGCAGCGCCAGCTCCGCGGGGGCGGGGGCGACCGCCGCGGCGGGCTTCAGGGCCAGGAGCAGGCCGTGCCCGGCGCGCGAGTCGGGGACCGCCGCTAGGAGCGGCGGCACCGCCTCCTGCGGCGGCGCGTACAGCTCCGGCTTGTGCTTCAGGAGGAGCTCGGCGGCGCGGCGGGAGCAGTCGTTGGACACCCCGTACTCGCGCGCCTTGGTCATGGCGTACTCCAGCCCCTCCACCGCCTTGGCCTCGGGCGCCTTGGCGAACTGCTCCATCTGCGACCGGTACTCGTCGATGACGTCCTGGCGCTTGAGCGCCTTGAGCTCCTTGGGCACCGGCGCCCCGGTGAGGGCCTGGGCGAAGCGCTGGTAGCCGAGGCCGATGCGGTAGAGGGCGCACACCGCGGCCTCGGCCTGCTTGAGGTTCACGACCTCGGTGTAGCTCTTCTGCAGCTCCGCCAGCCGCTTGGCCTTCACCTCCACCTGCGACTTGAGGAGCTTGGGCTTCACGTCGAAGGTGATGCGGTCGTAGCGCTCGAACTCCGGCTCCAGCGCCAGGACCATGGCCCAGGCCACCACCGGGAGTCCCCGCTCGCCCACCTGGCCCTTGCGGGCCCGGTAGTAGGCGAGCCCCTGCTCGTAGGCGCGCCGAGCCCCGGCCGCGTTGCCGGCCCGCTCCATCACCTTGGCGATGCGCTGCTGGATGACCAGCCACTCGGTGGGATCCTTCACGAAACGGCGCTGGTAGTCCTCCAGCTGCCGGAGCTCCTTGGCCGAGGACTTCTCCTTGGCGTAGAGGTCGGCCAGGGACAGGAAGATGCGGGGGGCCTCCTTGGCGTCCGGCCAGGTGGCGAGCCAGGCCTGCCGGTCGGCCTCGGCGCGGCGGAAGTCGCGCAGCCCCTCCCGGAACACCCCGGCGTTGTAGAGCGCGTCCTGGGCCTTCGATTCCTCGTAGGCGCCGGGCGCGGGGGCGGGGGCCGGGGCGGCCTTGCCCTTCCGTCCCCTCTGGGCCCTGGCCGCGGGCGCCGCGGCCCGGGACTTGCGCCAGGCCTCGAAGTAGCGCTCGTAGAGGCCGGCGGCCCGCTCGAAGTCGGCCACGGCCTCGTAGTCGGCGCCGTTCATGTAGACGCACTTGGCGGCCAGCGGATCGGCCGGGTAGGCCGCCGCCAGCCGCTCCCGGGCCTCGACGGCCCGGTCCAGCATGCGGGCGCCGGCGAAGGCCACCGAGGCGTTGAAGAGGGCGGTGGGGGCGTGGCGCGACTGGGGCCACTCGCGCACGAAGGCCAGGTAGGCCTCGGCCGCCTTGCGGTGCTCCCCGGCCTTCTCGTACTCGTCGATGACCTTGAAGCTCGACTGCTCGATGACCTTGGCCAGGTCGTCCTTGAGCTGTGGGTGGGCCGCGATGAGGTCCCGGTTGCCGTAGAAGCGCTTGGCCCACCCGAGCACGTTGCGCCAGTCGCCCAGCAGGTTGTAGGCGTCGAGCACCAGGTTGGCGGCGTAGCCGGCCACCTCGTGCCGGGGGTGATCCAGGGCCACCCGGGTGAAGAGGTCGGTGGCCTCGCCGAACCAGTTGTAGCGATAGTAGATGTTGGCGGCCTTGTAGGTGACCTCCACCGCCTTGTCGCCGCGGGGAGCGTACTTCACGTAGCGCAGGCAGGCGTCGAGCAGCTGCTGGCGCGGCTTGGGGATGGCCTGGCGCTGCTTGGGGTCGCTGGCCGGCCGCTTCTCGGTCTCGTCGAGCTTCTTGGCCACCAGGTCGTAGGCGTAGACCGAGTTCTCCAGGGCGTCGGCGAAGTACTTGCCGGGCTTCCTCTTCTGGTCCACCGCCTTGGCGTCGGCGACGGCGAGGACCGTGTACTCGTCGCCGGCCCGCTGGTACTTCTCCAGCGCGAAGAGCAGCTCCGCGAAGAAGAAGCGCATCTCGTAGGCGTAGTGGGTGTCGGGGAAGATGGAGAGGTAGTACTCGTAGACCTCGGCCGCCAGGCCGGCCACCGGCTCGTCGCGGGCCTTGCGGTACTCGTTGTGGTACTGCACCGCCAGGGTGCGCAGGGTGTTCTCGGCGGCCACCCGCGCCTCCTCGAGCTGCTTCTTGCCCTTCTCGTCGGTGACGGTCTTGGAGGCATCGATGTCCCGCAGCATCTTCACGAAGACCCGGGCCTGCTGGACCGCCAGCTCCTTGCGGCCCATGCGCCCGGCGCAGGTGACGATGCGGGCCTGGAACAGCGGCGACTCGGGGGAGAGGGGCCGCTCCTGGATGAGCTGGTGGTAGGTGAGGATGGCCTCCCGGTCCTTGCCCTCGTCGTAGTACAGGCCGGCGAGGCTCTTCAGCATGTCGAACCAGCCCTTGTCGCCGCCCACCCGCTTGAACTCGTCGCGGGCCGCCTCGGGCGCGCCCACGTGGCTGTAGGTGCGCACGTAGTCCTTGCGCGCCTCCCTCACCAGGGCCAGCTTCTTCTCGGGGGCCAGGGTCGAGGTGGGCAGGTCGCCGAAGAAGATCACGGCGCGGAACAGGTCCAGGGCCTCGGCCCAGCGGGCCATGTTGTAGAAGACCCAGGCCTGCTTGTACATGGCGTAGCCGTACACCGAGCTCTCGGTGTACGAGGCCGCCTTCTGGTAGGCCTTGAGGGCGTTCCGGAGGTTCTGGTCGCGCTTGGACCGGTCGGCGACGTTGAAGTAGTACTCGCCGAAGGCCATCCAGGCGTCGGGCACGTAGCGGGACTTCTCGTAGCGCGTCACCAGGATCTTGTAGGCCGCGAGCGCCTCCTCGTGGCGCCCCTGCCGGTAGAGGTTCTCGCCCAGGAAGAAGAGCACCTCGTCGAGGCGCTCGTACTTGGGGTAGCGGCGGACGATGTCCTTGTACTGGGTGATGGCCTCGCCCTGGTAGGACCGGCTGCGCTCCTCCAGGTTCTTCTTCTCCCGGCGGATGCGCTCCCGGTCGGCCTGGGTGGCCTTGTCGCCGAGGCGGATGAGCTCGTCGTCCTTGCGGTTGGCCTCGAAGAAGAAGTACTGCGACTCCTCCCAGTAGAGCTCGCCCAGCCGGAAGAGCCACCCCGGCATCTCCCGGGGGGCTCCGCCCAGGCGGATGAGCTTCGTCAGATCCACGATCTCCTCGCGCCGCTTCCCGGAGACCTCCAGCTCGATGCGGTAGCGGAAGATCTCGAACTCGAGGGCCGGCCCCCGTTCCTCGGGCTTCCTGGCCTTGGCCGCCTCCAGCGAGCCGGCCAGCGAGGCGTCGGGCCCCACCGTCCTCTTCTTGCCCAGCCCGGCCTCGGGCGGTGGCTTCTTCTCCGCCCCGGCCGCCCCGCCCGCGAGGAGGAGCGCGGGCAGGAGCGCCACAAGCTGTCGCCGTACCTTCACTCCGGACCTCCGACCTATTTCGCCTCGGCGCGCCCGGGCGGCCGCTCGCGGCAGCCCTTGGTGAGCGTGTAGGAGTAGGTGCCGAGCTCGTCGCGCCAGAACTCGCCCTCGTATGGCCAGTACTCGTGCTCGTCGGAGACCGCGGTGTGGAACCTGTAGCGGCGCACCACGTCCACCTGGCTGCCGGCCGCCAGCGAGGTCTCCAGCGCCTCCCGCTCCTTGCGCGACACCTCGATCTTGATGCGCAGCGCCTGCTCCAGGAGCTGCCGCAGCGCGTCCCGCTCCACCTCGAGCTTCTGGCGCGCCCGGGCCCCGGCCTCGTCGAGGAGCCTCCCCTTCTGGGTCTTGAGTTGGCTCAGGATCTCGGCCGTCAGCGCCGAGCTCCTGAACTCGGGCGGGCGGACCGGGATCTTCTCGTCCATCTCGCGGTCCACGTCGGCCAGGGTGTCGTCCAGCCGGCGGATGGTCTTGTCGGTGAGGGCGATGTTCAGCACCTTGCGCATGATGGCGCCCTCGCGGGCCGCCCCGCGGGCGCCGGCCTCGATGCGCTCGTAGAAGGCGGCCGAGGTGCCGCCGCGCTCGGCGGTGCGGGCCTTGAGCTCGGCGTACACCGGCTCGTAGCGCCGGTTGAAGTCCTCCAGGATGGCCCGCGCCTCCGGGTAGCGGCAGTTCTCGAAGTAGATGATGGCCTTGAGGATGTAGGACTCGGGGAAGTACTCGTCCTGGAAGTAGGGCGAGTGCAGCGTGAGCAGGTTGCCCAGCGCCTTCTCGTAGTCGCCGATGCGGTAGTAGGCGTAGGACGACTCCCACAGCCCCTCGAGCCAGAGCGGCTCCCCCCAGGGCATCTTGCCGTAGTAGTAGATGGCGTAGCGGTTCTGGCGGTGCTGGTAGTGGATACGGGCCAGCTGCAGGAACGCCGCCTCGCGTAGGGTCGGGTCGCTGCGGGAGGTCTTGCGGGGGTTGGTGAGGCGGATCACATCCTTGAAGGCCTCCAGCGACGCCTGCGGATCGCCCATGGCGTAGAGGGCCGCCCCGTCGATGAAGCGCGCCCGGGCGTGCAGGTTCTCCTCGTCGCCGGCCAGCCGGGCGTCGCCGCCGGTGGGCATGGCGCCGGCGCCGGGCTTCACCGTCGCCGCCAGCCGCCGCGCCTCCTCGAAGGAGCGGCGCGCCTCGGCCGCCTGGCCGGCCTCGGCCAGGGCCCGGCCGCGCTCGAAGTGGTAGCGCGCCAGCAGGGTGTTGAAGCGGTCCTGGTACTCGGGCGGCAGCTTCTCCCCGGCGAAGCGGGCCACGTAGGAGAGGATCACCTGCTCCTGCCCGCGCCCCTCCGAGGCGTCGCGCCGCTCGTGGGCGATGCGCTTGCCCACCGCGAACAGCCCGTCGAGCGCGTTGTAGAAGTACTTGGAGCCGCCGGGGCCGCGCTGCAGGATCTCGTCGAGGCGGGCCAGGGCGGCGTAGTTCAGGTCGAGGCGCATCAGGATCTTGGCCAGCTGGTAGCGCGCCTCGTCGTGGGCCTCGGCCAGCGCGCGGTCGCGCAGGATCCCGTGGTAGGCCAGCGCCGCCCGGTCCAAGGCCCCGTCGTCGAGGAGCTTCTTGGCCGCGTCCAGCTGGGGCTTGCCCGCCCCCTTGCCGGAGACGGTGAGCCCCTCCAGCGCCGGCGTCCTGGCCGGGGCCGCCCGGGCCGGGGCCGGCGGCGGGGGCAGCGGGACCGGCGGCGGGGCAGCGGCCGGTACCGGCGCCGCCGGCTCGGCGGCCTTGGCCGGAGCGGGCGGGACGGGCTCCGGCGCCTTGGCCGGGGTCTTGGACTTGGGCTCGGCCTTCTTCTTGGTGGTCTTCTTCTCGGTCTTCTTCTCGGCCTTCTTCTTCTCGGCCTTCTTCTTGGGCGGCGCCTTGGTCTCTGAGGGGCCGATGTCCAGGCCGAGCTGGCCTCGCGCCGGCGCGGCCCAGAGCAGCGCCGCGGCGGCGATCGCCAGCAGGCGGGCGGCTGCGGTCATGGCCTAGCGCCCTCCTCGCGGCGTGGTGGGGAAGAGGAAGGACAGGCCCACGTCCAGGAAGAGCTGGTTCTGGAGGTGCTTCTCGCTGCCGACGTCGGCCGAGTAGAGGTAATCGCGCACCTCGAAGCGCAGCCCCATGAAGCCAGCGAAGAAGAAGCGCATCCCCAGCCCCAGGTGCCCGCCGATGCTGGAGGCGCTCCCGGGCGGCCCCAGCGCCGCGGCGGTGGCATCGACCGCCTTCTGGTAGGTGATCCAGTCCGCGCCGGCCAGGACCGCCAGGTCGAAATGGACCGGCAGCTCGGCCGACAGGTTGAGCTTGCCGTACACCGGGGCGAAGGCCCCCTCGGCGCCGGCCATCCACTCGATCTTGCCGGGTACCTGGCGGAGCTGCTCCTCGCTGGCCGGGGCGCACCCCTGGTTGGCGGTGCAGATGTTGGTGGAGCCGGTGGGGGAGCTGAGGCCCCCGGCAGCGGTGAGCCCAGCCGAGAAGAACTCGGTGATGTGCCAGGTGAGCTTCAGGCTGCCGAAGGTCTTGGCGTAGAAGGGGTCGTTCACCGAGAAGCTGACGCCGGGGGTGAGCTCCAGCCGCCCGGCTTTGGGGTAGAGCTGGCCGGAGATGGGCGGCACCTTGTTCTCGAAGGCGTCGGCCTCGCTGGCGCGGGCGGGGGCCGCCGCCAGGGCGGCCAGCAGGGCGGCGGTCCGCAGGACGGGACGGGCGCTCATGGGTAGTAGTACTCGAAGCCCGTCGGCCAGAGGAAGGAGACCCCGAACCCGGCCGAGATGATCTTCTGCAGCGTCCCGGGGACGGCCAGGTCCTTCTGGTCCGGGTAGAAGACGCCGGTGACCATGAGCTCCAGCGCCAGATAGGAGAGCGGGTAGAAGCGGAAGCCGCCGCCGATCTCGGCGGCCAGGTGTGGCCCCTCGTCGCGCGGGGCGAAGCTGGTGGCGCTCCAGACCGCCCCCAGGCCGCCCACCAGGTAGAAGTCGAAGTGCACGATGCTCCGGCCCAGCCAGGCGGCCTTGCCGTAGACCGGCGACCACACCCCCTCCAGCATGGCCGAGGAGGAGGGCTGCGACTGGAGCAGCTGGCTGTTGAAGGCCCGGATGCCCTGCTTCACGTAGTCGGTGCGCGAGGTCAGGTAGTAGTTCCCGCTCACCGCCACCGCGAAGCTGTCCTGCAGGTTGTAGGCGAGCCGGCCGCCCAGGCCGAGCTTCTGGTAGAAGGCGTCGTTCCAGGTGGGGCTGGCGAAGGCGGTGAGCATGAGCCGCCCGCGCTTCAGGAACCCCTTGCGCTGCACCGCCTTGACCCGGTCCTCCAGGGCGGTGTCGCGCTCGCCGGGAACGCCCACCGCCGCCTCCAGCGCCTCGGACGGCTTGGCCGCGGCCGGCGGCGCCTCCACCTTCGGCGTGCCCGGCTGCGCCGGCGCGCGGCCGCGCTCCGCCGGCGGAGGCTCGGGCGCCTTCTCCGCTGGGGGCGCGGAGAGGTCGATGCCCGGCTGTTGCTGGGCGGCCGCGGCCAGGGGGAGCGCCAGGGCGAGCCAGAGGAGCGATCGCATTCGCGTGGGTCCGGCGGTACTCGGGCGCATCCTATGTCACGGTCGCGGATCGGGCAAACAAGCGGGGTGCGCCAGGCGCCTGCATTTTCCCACCTGGCGCGGGCGCGTTCCTTGATGCACCGGGCCGGAGGTGTTAACGATGTGCCGATCCGCATGCGCGCTCGCACCGCCCGCCGCGCGACGCCGGCCGCGCTCTCCGCGCTGGCGCTCTTCGCCTGCCAGCAGCCCGACGTGGGCGATCCCTGCACCCTCGACGTCTACACGCTTCAGGGAAGCCCGCCGGTGCTGGCGAGCATCGACCACGACGTCTCGGACGGCGTCGCCTGCACCACCTCGGCCTACGCCGCCGACTTCTTCCGCTCCGGCGCCAACGAGTGCGACAACCTCATCTGCATCCGCTCCGCCACCGGCGCCGCCTGCAGCGACCCGCCCGCCGCCTCCACCTGGCCGCTGGCGGTGCGCAAGTACTGCTCCAAGCCCTGCGTCTCCGACAAGGACTGCTTCACCTCCGAGACCGGCCTGGTGTGCCGGCCCATCGTGCTCAACTCGACCTACCTGGTCTACCTCCAGCAGTGCGCCGCCGACCCGACCCGGATCGATCCCGTGTACGGCGCCTGCCCGCCCCCCGCCACCGTGACCGCCATGCTGGCGCTGCTGGGCGGGGTGCCCTCGTCGAACTACTGCGCCACGCCGGTCCCGTGAGCCGGACGCGCGCCGGGCGCGCCGCCGTGGCCGCCGCGTTCGCCCTGCTGGCCTGCCCCTCCCCTCCCTCCGCAGGCGGCGGCGCCGCCCCCGCCGGCCCGCCCCGGGTGGTGGTGGAGAGCGGCGGCCGCGCCCACGCCGTGCTGGTGGAGGTGGCCGCCGATCCCGCGGCCCGGGAGCGCGGCCTCATGTTCCGGCGGCGCCTCGAGGAGGGGCGCGGCATGCTCTTCGTCTTCGAGGAGGAGCAGGAGCAGTCCTTCTGGATGAAGAACACCCTCATCCCCCTGGACATGATCTTCGTCTCCGCCGAGGGGCGGGTGGTGACCGTGATCTCGCGCGCCGAGCCGCTCTCCCTCTCGCCGCGCATCGGCGGCCCGTGCCGCTACGTGCTGGAGGTCCCCGGCGGTTGGGCCGAGGCGCGGGGGGTCGGGCCTGGGGACCGGGTCCGCCTCGAGAACGTGCCGCTCAAGAAGTTCGAGTAGGGCGGGGGCTCGTCGTCGTAGCGGTGGGATGAAGCCCCCCCGGTACGACGTTGGGCGGGGCCCGTCCCCCGCCGAAAGGCGGCTTGTATGACCCCCACTCATGCCAGACCTCCGGCGTAGAAAGGGGCAGACGGGTTCCGGGAGAGGGTCGCCGCAGTGCGCTTGAGGCTCAGTCCTCGTCCGTGAGATCGGCGCCCTCGACCGGTGTTCCTTGCTGGAACGGTATCCTGAGGCGCGACGAGCGTCCTCGCATCGACAAGCGTGAGCGTGGACATCGGCTCCGAGGCTCCCGGCAGCCCCCGTCGGACAAGGGGAAAGGCGTGCGCTTCGCTGGAATCGACATTGCTGCCGAGAAGCACTTCGTGGCCGTCCTCGACGAGCAGCGGGAAGTCGTCGTGAAGGCGACGGCTTTCACAGAAGACGCGGCCGGTCACGGCAAGCTGCTCGAGCTGCTCGGACCGCCCAGCGATCTGCTCGTCGCCATGGAAGCGACGGGCCACTACTGGCAGAACCTCTTCGCCGCGCTCGCGGCGGCCGGCTACGCGGTCGCCCTGCTCAACCCGCTGCGGACTCGCCGCTTCGCCGGCGAGGATCT
>DASRTO010000628.1:0-2831 GCA_035655915.1 Anaeromyxobacteraceae bacterium | reverse complement strand
GCCCAGGAGAGCTGGAGGTCGAGCAGGAAGTCGCGGACCTCGGGCAGCTCGGTCTTCCAGTCGGGGAGGCCCGCCAGGCACGAGGTCAGGTCGTCGTCGCCGCAGCCGCCGAACTCGTTCGAGCGCAGCCAGCCGCGGGTCCTCGGGTCGCGCAGGTAGTGGCTGCCGTAGCCGGCGTGGTTGTAGACCACATCCAAGAGCACCCGGATGCCGCGGGCGTGGCAGGCCGCGACCAGGGCGCGCAGATCGTCCTCGTCGCCGAAGCGAGGGTCGAGGCGGCCGAAGTCGTCGGCCCAGTAGCCGTGGTAGGCCCAGTCGGGGAAGCCGGCGCCGGTGACGAAGCCGTCGATGTTCTTCACGAGCGGGTTCACCCACAGGGCGGTGACGCCCAGGGAGGCGATCTCGTCGAGGTGGGCCGTGAGCCCCTTGAGGTCGCCCCCGTGGAAGGTGCCCTTGGCTGTGCGGTCCACCGCCGCGTCGTTCGAGGGGTCGCCGTCGGCGAAGCGGTCCACCAGCACGAAGTAGAGCACCTCGTCGCGCCAGTCGCGGGCGGGTATGGGCGAGAGCGTCGCCGCCGCGGTTGCCTGCGGGGCCGGGGCGGCGCTGGGATGGACGCACGAGGCGAGCGCCAGGAGGAGGGCGGCGAGGCGTGGGACTGCGCCGCGGCGCACGATCGTGGCGAGGCCGGCCGCAGCGTGGAGGCGGGAGGTCATGGGCTGGCCGCTTCGCGGGAAGCTCACTGGGTGCCCGGTCTCGGGCGGGACGATTGCGGCGCCACGGCGGCCTCGATGGCGGCGGCGGCGTCCGGATCCAGCCGCCGGGCCAGCTCCAGCTCCATGTCGACGCCCCGGCTCGGCGGGTACCCGTCGCGGCCGCGCTCCACGGGATCTTCCGCGATGGCCCAGAACGCGACCCGGGTCGTCGAGTTTACTGTCCAGGCCCGGAACCGGTAGCGAAGCGTGCCCGGGCCCCACCCGGTCTCGAGGAACTGGCCGCCGTCGGGGTCGGGCCGCGTGTCCTTGGCGCGCGAGAGGATGATCTCGAGGGGGTTCGCTTTCTTCCCCACCGCCTCGGCGTCCTTGCCGACCAGGGGGTACCCCTTCTCGGCGAGCAGGCGCCGGCCCTCGGCCCAGACCTCGTCGAGCGGCTTCGAGTAGCGGAGGGCGTCCAGGCGGGGGGTCAGCGCCTCGTGGCGGGCGCGCTCCGCCTCGACCGAGGCGCATGAGGCGGCGGCGAGCAGGGCGGCCGCGGCGGCGAGGCGCAGGGCGGGGGGATGGGCGGTCATGGCCTCGGAGCCTATCGCCGCGTTACCTCGACGGCGGGAGAATCGCCGGCACCCAGGCGGGCCGCGTCACGGCGCCGGCTCGATGAGCTCCAGGCGGCGCCATGCCCCTGCGCGGAAGCGGCAGAGCAGCACGCCCGCCAGCAACGCCAGGTAGCCGACGATCCATCCCACCGCGGCCAGGTCGCCTCCGCCGAGCCGCCGCACCGTGATCCAGCTTCCGGGGACGAAGACCAGCCAGGCCACCGCCACCCGGGCCCACATGGTGAAGGCCGTGTCACCGGCGGCGCGCAGCGACTCGGCCAGCGTGGCCACGGTGGCGTCGAAGAGCTGCCAGGCGGCCGAGAGGGCCAGCATGCGGGTGCCGGCCGCGAGCAGCCCTTCGGCGCTGGCCGGGTCCCTGGCGAAGGGCGCGAAGATGACGCCGGGGACGAGGAGGTAGGTAAGCCCCACCGCCACCTGCCAGGTCCCGGTGGCGGCGAAGGTGAGCCAGACCAGCCGCGGCACCTCGTCCCGCCCCCCGGCGCCGATGGCCTGCCCTACCAGGATGGCGCCGGCGCTGGCGAGGCCGAAGGCCGGCATGAAGGAGAAGGAGTTCACCTGGATGACAGCCATGAGGGCGGCCAGCGAGGTGGTCCCGAGACCTCCCACCACCACGTTCACGAAGAACATGAAGGCGAAGAACTCGAAGAACCAGTTGAGGCCCGAGGGCAGGCCGAAGCGGAGCATGCGGCCGAGCTCCCTGGCCCGCAGCCGGCCCCGGCCGGGCGCGCGCCGCCCCTCCGCCAGGAAGACCGCCAGCAGGCCCAGGAAGGCGGCGCCGGTGGAGAGGGCGCTGGCCAGGGCGGCGCCGCGCACCCCCATGGCGGGCGCGCCCAGGTGGCCGTCGATGAGGAGCCAGTTGCCGGCTACGTTCAGGACCATGGCGGCCACGCTGGCCCGCATGGGGAGCCGAGTGTTGCCGAGGCCGCCGTAGTAGTTGCCCAGGGCCTCGAGGCCGATGGCGGCGCCCCCCGACCACAGGCGCAGCGCCAGGTAGTCGGTCATGAGCCGGCGCACCTCCGGGGCGTGGTCGAGGAGCCCCAGGACGCTTCCCACCGCGGGGATGCCGGCGACGCCCAGCAGCTGCGTGGCGGCGGCCACGGCCAGGCCGTACCACCCGTAGCGCCGGGCGCCGGCCAGGTCGCCCCGGCCGAGGAGCTGCGATGAAAACGACGAGACGATGAACACCACGCCCATGGGGAAGATGAAGAGGACGAAGGCGTTCATGGCGCCGGTGGTGGTGGCGGCCAGCGCGGCCTCGCCGAGGTGGGCCACCATGACCGCGTCGGAGATCCCCACCACCACCTGGGAGGAGCGCGAGACGACGATGGGCCAGGCCAGGCCCAGGAGGCCGCGCAGGGTGGGCGGCGTCCGCGCCGGTGCGGTGCCGGGAGCCGGATGGCGGGGCGGGTCGGCCATGGCGGTGCCCCCGGCGCACGGCCACTCCGGGCCCGGCGGGGTGGCCAGGGTGTATCCCGCCGGCTAGGCTCACGCCAGATGAAGGGGC
>DASRTO010000627.1:0-6118 GCA_035655915.1 Anaeromyxobacteraceae bacterium | reverse complement strand
GCCGAGGCCGCGCTGGAGCGGGCCGGGCTCCTGGTCCGCAAGGACCGGCGCGCCTGGGACCGCTTCCGCGGCCGGCTCATGTTCCCCATCTGCGGGCTCGACGGCCAGCCCATCGGCTTCGGGGGCCGGGCCATGGGCGAGGAGAAGGGCGCCAAGTACATCAACAGCCCGGAGACCGTCCTCTACAAGAAGAGCCGCGTGCTCTACGGCCTGGACCTGGCCCGCGAGGCCATCCGCAAGTCGCGGTCGGCGGTGCTGGTGGAGGGGTACTTCGACGTCATCGGGCTCCACCAGGCCGGGGTCAAGAACGCGGTAGCGGTCTGCGGCACCGCGCTCACCCCGGAGCACCTGGAGCTCCTGCGCCGCTGCGACTGCCGCGAGGTGGTGATCCTCTTCGACGGCGATCCGGCCGGCCTGGCTGCCCCGGCCAAGGCCGCCGAGTCGCTGCTCCCCTCCGGCATGTCGGGCAAGGTGGCGGTGCTGCCCGGCCGGAGCGACCCGGACGAGTTCGCCCGCGAGAAGGGGCGCCAGGGCGTCGAGGCCCTCCTGGCCGGGGCCGTTCCCCTCACCGACTTCCTCATCGACCGGGCAGTGGAGCGGTTCGCCGCCGGCCGGCCGGCCGACGCCTCGGTGGAGCAGAAGCTGGCGGCGGTGCGGGACCTCGAGCCACTGGTCCAGCTGGCCCCCGAGGGGCTGGCCCGCTCGGTGTTCGAGGAGCGCATCGCCCGGCGGCTGGAGCTGGACCTCTCCGCCTTGCGCGCGGAGATGCAGCGCGAGCCGAAGGCCCAGTCTGGGGCGCGCCCTCACCCCTCGAGGTCTCCGGGGACTCCACGTGCCCTCTCCCAGGGGGAGAGGGCGTCCAGGGCCGGAGGGCGGCCGGCCCCTCGGATCCCGGTGCTCCTCCCCGGCCCGGCGGTGGACGCGCTGGCCCTGCTGGCGGCCTACCCCGAGCTGGCCGAGGCGGCCGCGGACGAGGACCTGGCAGGCCTCTTCCCGGAGGGGCCCATCGCCGAGCTGGCGCGGGCCCTGACCCGCGAGCCCCTGCCCCTGGAGGAGGTCCTGGCGCGGCTCGGCCCGGCGGCCGACCAGGGGGCGGTGGAGCGCGTGCGGAGGCTCGCCGGCCCGGGGCGGCCGCGGGCGCAGGACGCCGAGCGGGAGCTCCGCCGGGCCGCGGTGGAGGCCAAGATCGAGGCCAACCGGCGCGAGCAGGACCGGCTGCTCCAGCTCCTGGCCAAGGCGGGCTCCCCGGCGCCGGAGGACCTGACCGTGGAGCAGCTCACCCTGCAGCGGCGCCGCGCCGATCTGGAGAGGCGGCGAGAGAAGCTGCGCCGGACATGAAGGGCAAGCTCGGGCGCTTGCTCGCGAAGATCGCCGGGCTGGCCCGCCCGGAAACCATTAAGGAAACGGGTTCGGAGGTAGCCACCCAGATGACCAGCCCCAGGAAGCACAGGAAGGCGAAGGGCAGGGCCCGGCCGAAGGCCCGGCGCGCCCCGGCCCGTGCCCGCCCGGCGGCCCGGAGGGCCCGGGCCACCCGGGCGCCGGCGGCGGCGCGCAAGGCCCGGGGGCACGAGGCCAAGGAGCGCGAGGAGCAGTCCAGGAAGGCGCGCGCCGAGGAGGCCGAGGCCGAGGGCGAGCTGGAGGGCGAGGAGGGCGAGGCCGAGGAGGGCGAGGAGGCCGAGGAGGCGGCGGCCGGCGAGGACGACCTCTCGGACATCACCGAGCGCTCCGAGGTGAAGGCCCTCATGGAGCGCGGCCGGGAGAAGGGCTTCCTCACCTACGACGAGGTGAACGACGCCCTGCCCGGCGACATCGTGTCCTCCGACCAGATCGACGACGTCATGTCGATGTTCGGGGAGCACGACATCGAGGTGGTCGACGACGCCAAGAAGATGAAGCTCCCCGACAAGCCGCCGCCCGAGCCCGAGGCCAAGGCGGCGGTGGAGGTGGAGGAGAAGGAGGAGGAGGAGGACGCCGGCTACGGCAAGTCGAACGACCCGGTGCGCATGTACCTGCGCAAGATGGGGTCGGTCTCGCTCCTCACCCGCGAGGGCGAGGTGGAGATCGCCAAGCGCATCGAGGAGGGCGAGAAGGAGGTGCTGCAGGCGGTGCTCTCCTCCTCCATCGCCATCCGCGAGATCCTCGACCTGGGGGAGCGGCTCTGCAAGGGCAAGATCCGCGTCCGGGAGATCGTGAAGGACTCGGGCGAGGAAAGCCCGCGCGAGGACGAGGCCGAGGGCGAGGAGGAGGTGGAGGTGGCCGAGGCCCCCGAGGGCGCCGGCGCGGCCGAGGCGGAGCCGGGGCAGCCGCTCATCCCCCGCGAGGAAGAGAAGAAGGTCGAGCACGTCCTCAGGCACATCGACCGCATCCGCAAGCTGGAGCGGGACGTGGCCCGGATCCGGGAGACCCTGGGGGGCACCAAGCGGATGTCGGAGGTGCGGCGCAAGGCGCTGCGCGCGGAGATCCGGTCGATCGAGGGGCACATGGTCGACCACCTGGAGGCCATCCAGCTCAACAAGAAGCAGATCGACCGCATCGTCCAGAAGCTCAAGGGGCTCATCAAGCGGGTCGAGGAGGCGGAGCGGGAGCTGCTGGAGTGCGAGCGCCGGGTGGAGGTGCCGGTGCGGGAGCTGAAGCGGATGCTGCGCGAGTCGCGCGGCGACGAGGCCGCCTGGAAGAAGGTGGGGCGCAAGCTCGGCCTCAAGGGCGACGACCTGGAGGAGCTGGACCGGGTGGTGCGCACCGCGGTGCGCAAGGTGCTGCGGGTGCAGGAGGAGGCCGAGGTCCCCATCGACGACCTCCGGCGCACCTACCGCTCCATCGTGGAGGGCGAGCGCAAGGCGGAGCGGGCCAAGACCGAGCTGGTGGAGGCGAACCTGAGGCTGGTGGTCTCCATCGCCAAGAAGTACACCAACCGCGGCCTGCAGTTCCTGGACCTGATCCAGGAGGGGAACATCGGCCTCATGAAGGCGGTGGACAAGTTCGAGTACAAGCGCGGATACAAGTTCTCCACCTACGCCACCTGGTGGATCCGGCAGGCCATCACCCGCGCCATCGCCGACCAGGCCCGCACCATCCGCATCCCGGTGCACATGATCGAGACCATCAACAAGCTCATCCGCACCAGCCGCTACCTGGTGCAGGAGCTGGGGCGCGAGCCGACGCCGGAGGAGATCGCCGAGAAGATGGAGCTGCCGCTCGACAAGGTGCGCAAGGTCCTCAAGATCGCCAAGGAGCCCATCTCCCTGGAGACCCCCATCGGCGAGGAGGAGGACAGCCACCTGGGCGACTTCATCGAGGACAAGGCCATCGTCAGCCCCTCCGACGCCGTCATCAACATGAACCTGGCCGAGCAGACGCGGAAGGTGCTGGCCACGCTCACCCCGCGCGAGGAGAAGGTGCTGCGCATGCGCTTCGGCATCGGCGAGAAGTCCGATCACACCCTGGAGGAGGTGGGGCAGGACTTCGAGGTGACCCGCGAGCGCATCCGCCAGATCGAGGCCAAGGCGCTGCGCAAGCTGCGCCACCCCTCGCGCTCCAAGCGGCTCAAGAGCTTCGTGGAGAACTAGGAGGGCCCATAGCTCAACGGCCAGAGCTCTCGGCTCATAACCGATGCGATCCAGGTTCGAATCCTGGTGGGCCCACCCGGTGGGGACGAACGCCTGACATGAAAGGATAGAGACGGTGTCGCTGCGTGAGAAGCTGAAAGCGCTGGAGGAGCTGCAGCAGGTGGATCTGGAGTTGAACGAGGCCCAGGCGGAGGCGGAGGGCGTGCCGCGGCGCCGCGTCGAGGTGGAGGCGCGAGTGGCCGAAGCGCGCGTGGCCTGGGAGGGTCGCAAGGCCCGCCTGGCCGACAACGAGCGCGAGCGGCGCGGCCAGGAGCAGCTCCTCTCCCTCGAGCGCGACAAGGTGAAGAAATGGGAGGGGAGGCTGGGCGAGATCCGCACCCCCCGCGAGTACGCCGCCCTGTCGCGCGAGATCGACATCGCCAAGAAGACCAACGATGGCATCTCCGAGCAGCTGCGGGAGCTCTCGGCCCAGGCCGCCGAGCTGCAGAAGGCGCTGGAGGAGGCCGAGGAGGAGCTGTCCGAGCGGGAGATGGAGTCCCAGGACGAGCTGCAGGCGCTGGAGAAGCGCGGCGCCGAGCAGGCGGAGCGCATCCGGGCCCTGCAGGCGCGCCGCGCCGAGGTGTCGAAGCGGGTGGACCCGGGGCTGCTGGCCAAGTACGAGAACATCCGCCGACGCCGCGCCGGCATCGCCGTGGCCCCGGTGGTGGGCGCCACCTGCAAGGGCTGCAACCGCAACATCCCCCCGCAGCTGGCCATCGTGTTGCAGCGGGCCGACTCCATCGAGATCTGCCCCAACTGCCAGCGCATCATCTACGCCTCGTCGGCGCTGACGCCGGCGGCGCCGACGCACGCCTAGCCCGTGGCCAAGCCCGTCCTGGCCGAGCTCCTGCGCTTCATCGCGGCCAACGAGGAGCTGCCGCGCACCCTGGAGCGCTACAAGGGGTACGACCGCGACAAGGTGGGCAAGCTCATCGCCGCCGCCGCCGACCGGGTGGAGCAGGCGGAGGCCGCCGCCGAGGACCCCCCGCCCCGCCGGCGGCCGGAGGTCCGGAGGCCGGCCGAGGGCGGCGCCTCGCCCCGCCCCGCCGATCCGGCCCCGGCCGCCCGCACCCGCCTCTACACCGACGGAGCCGCGCGGGGGAACCCCGGGCCGGCCGGCGCCGGCGCGGTCATCGTGAGCCCGCAGGGGCACGTGGTGGCCAAGGTGGGGAAGTTCCTCGGCGAGAACACCAACAACTACGCCGAGTACATGGGGCTCATCCTGGGGCTCAAGCGCGCCAGGGCCATGGGCATCCGGGAGCTGGAGGTCTTCGCCGACTCGGAGCTCCTGGTGCGCCAGCTCAACGGCGAGTACCAGGTGAAGGCCGAAAATCTCAAACCGCTCTTCGAGGAGGCGCGGGAGCTGCTCCGGGCCTTCCCCCGGGTGACGGTGCGCCACATCCGCCGCGAGGAGAACCAGGCCGCGGACGAGATGTCCAACCGGGCCATCGACCAGCGGCTGTGAGCCCGGCGCCGGGGGAGGGAGGAGGGCACGTGCTGGGAGCGCTCATCGGGCTCACCGGCGGGATCTTCGGCGGGCTGGTGGGCCTCGGCGGCGGGGTGGTGATGGTGCCCATGCTGGTGGGGCTGGCCCGGCTGCGCCAGCAGGAGGCCCACGGCACCAGCCTGGTGGCGGTGGTCTTCGCGGGTATGGCCGGGGCCGCCACCTACGCCTCGCGGGGGGCGGTGGACCTCTCCGGCGCCATCTCCCTGGCCGCGACCGCCACCCTCACCGCCCGGCAGGGGGCGCGCCACGCCCACGCCCTGCCGGAGTGGAAGCTGAAGCGGGCCTTCGGCGCCTTCCTGCTGGCGGTGTCGCTCCTGCTCTTGGCCCGGCCCTGGCTGGCCGGCCAGGCGGCGCCGCTCGAAGGCTGGGCCAAGGCGGCGGTGCTGCTCCCGGTGGGAGCGGTCACCGGGTTCCTCTCCGGGATGATGGGCGTGGGGGGAGGCAACATGATGGTGCCGGCCATGGTGCTGCTGGCCGGCTTCGCCCAGGTCATCGCCCAGGGGACCTCGCTGCTCGCCATGGTGCCAGCGGGGCTGGTGGGGTCGCACACCCACTGGCGCCTCGGCAACGTCCGGCGGGGGCTCCTCCCGGGCATGGCCGCCGGCATCCTGCTGGGCGCCTTCCTGGGCGGCAGCGTGGCGCTGCGGCTGCCGGAGATGGCACTGCGGCTGGCCTTCGCGGCGGTGCTGATCTGGACCGGGTTGCGCTACGTCCGCGCCCCGAGGCCGGCGGCGCCTCCCGGCGGCGATGGCGCGCGCGGGACCCCGGCGGGGCACGAGCCCCGGCCCTACTAGCCCGTAAGGCGGGCCGCCCTGGCGGCTCGCCGGCGGCACAGCCGCCGGACCCGCGCGTGCGGGCGCCGCCATCACAGCCCGAGGTAGGCGGCCCGGATCTCCGGGTCCTGGGCCAGCTCGGCGCTGGTCCCGGCGAGGCGCATACGCCCGGTCTCGATGACCAGGCCGCGCTGCGCGATCTGCAGGGCCTGGTGCAGGTTCTGCTCCACCAG
>DASRTO010000626.1:0-1509 GCA_035655915.1 Anaeromyxobacteraceae bacterium | reverse complement strand
CCGAATGGGACGAGATGCGGCGCCATCCCCAGATCGGCTGGACCATCCTCCGCTCCATCGCCTTCCTGCAGGTGCCGGCCGAGATCGTGCTCTCCCACCAGGAGCGCTTCGACGGCAGCGGCTACCCGCGGGGCCTGAAGGCCGAGGCCATCACCCTGGGGGCGCGCATCTTCATGGTGGCCGACACCCTCGACGCCATGACCACCGACCGGCCCTACCGCAAGGCCTGCTCCTTCGCCGACGCCATGGCCGAGATCCGACGCTGCGGCGGCTCGCAGTTCGACCCCCGGGTCATCGAGGCCTTCACCGCCATCGGGCGCGAGGGGCTCGAGACGATTTCCCGCGCCGACTACCGGCCGCTGTGACCCCGGCGGCTCCGGCCGCTTCCATGATCCCCGCCCCCGAACCGCCCTCCCTCCTCGATGGACAGGGGCGCCGCATCGCCTACCTGCGGCTCTCGCTCACCGACCGCTGCAACTTCCACTGCAGCTACTGCGCCGCGGCGGCCCGGGAGGGCCCGGTGCCGCTCATGTCGCGGGAGGAGATCCGACGCCTGGTGGGGATCTTCGCCCGGCTCGGCATCCGCCGCGTTCGCCTCACCGGCGGCGAACCCACCCTGCGCCGGGACCTGCTCGGCGTGGTCTCAGACGTGCGGGCCACCCCCGGCATCGAGGAGGTAGCCCTCACCACCAACGGCCACCTGCTCCAGGACCTGGCGCGGCCCCTGGCCGAGGCGGGCGTGTCCCGGCTCAACGTCTCGCTCGACACCCTGGACCCGGCGCGGCTGCGGCGCCTGGCCGGCCCCAAGGCCACCCTGGAACGAATCACCCGTGGCCTCGACGAGGCCTCGCGCGCCGGCTTCGCCTCGCTCAAGACCAACGCAGTCGTGGTCCGCGGCGAGAACCAGGACGAGCTCGGCGACCTGGCGCGCTTCGCCTGGCGCCACGGCGCCACCGCCCGCTTCATCGAGCTCATGCCGTTCGGCCCGGGCGAGCCGGTGCCGGTGGCCGAGATGCTGCGCCTGCTCGAGGCGCAGGGGGTGCGCCTCGCCCCTGACCAGACGCGCGGCTGGGGACCGGCGCGTCACATGCGCGGGGAGTCGGAGGCGGGCGGGGAACGCCTCTCCGGGCTGGTGGGCTTCATCGGGGCCATGACCGAGAACTTCTGCGACACCTGCAACCGGGTCCGAGTGGGGGCCGACGGGTCGCTGCGCGCCTGCCTGGGGGGGCGCGAGCGCGTGGCGCTCCTGGACCTCTTGCGCGCCGGCGCCGGCGATGGGGCCCTGGCCGCCGCCATCGGCCAGGCGCTCCTCGAGAAGGGCGAGAGGCACGCCATGGGAGGAGGGGCCCCCTCCCGCGGCAGCATGATCGGGATCGGCGGCTAGTCTTCGACGAGCGCTTACGGATCGCCTTGGTCATCAACCGGCACCAAGGGGGGATAGCCGGAGCGCCGGGCGGCGGCCAACCTCCTGGACGCCTCGGGCCCGGCCCGCCGCTCGTGCTCCAGGAG
>DASRTO010000625.1:0-5312 GCA_035655915.1 Anaeromyxobacteraceae bacterium | reverse complement strand
GCGCGGGTCGGCCGGGGAGAGGCGGAACTCGTTCATGACCATCTTGAAGTGCTCGAGCCACATCTTCCAGGCTTCCTGGGAGATGCCGTCGTAGATGCGCTGGCCGAGCTCGTTGGGGAAGGGCTTGAAGGTGAGGCCCGGCAGCTCGCGCCCCAGCTTCTTGCACTGCACCATCCTCGTCGCCATCTCCGCTCCTTCGCGCTCCGCGGCGCCGGCGGAAGATAAGCGATTCCCGGGCCGGATGCACGCGTCGCCGGAACCGGCGGGCAGTCCCCGCCTCTCCGCCCCCGGCGGCGCACCGCAGCTCGATCTCGGGGAACCCCTCCCTCGCCGACGACCGCGGCCCCCCTGGCCGCGGCCGCTCGCCGGCCTACGACAGCAGGGAGGTGGGGGAGACCTGGAGCGCCTTGGCGAGCGACTCCAACGTGTCGAGCGGAGGCGTACGCTGGCCGCGCTCGAGCATCGAGATGTAGGACACGGAGAGACCCGCCTTGGCGGCGAGCGACTCCTGGGAGAGCTTGCGGCGCAGTCGCTCGGCCTTGAGGTTCACCGAGAAGCGGTCAGCGAGAGCCATGTGTATACTCCTGATGGGGGATATCTTCATCGTGGTTTTGGCGGATTTCGCTAAAATATTTGACGAAATCCGCACCACGGGTGGTGTAATATCACTTTCAGCGGATGGGGTCTAGCTCTTCCTTGAAGGCTGGCGATGGACTCTTCCAGGGAAGGGGACGCCGTGCCGCTTGAGCAGGCGCCTCAGGGCGAAGTACGAAATCCCCAGTTTTTTCGCCATGCCCTGCGGGTCCCCCTCGAAGATCCGAGCGGCGGCGAGAAGGTAGCGCCGGATGGCCTCCTCGATGGGTATGACCGCCTCCGCGGTCTGGGGCGGGCGCAATCCCGGTAGGGTGGGGCCGAGGTGGCCGGTCATCCGGTTGAGCCGCTGCCGCGCCTGGTCGACCTCGGCCTCGTTGCGCTCGATGAGGCGGGTGAGCCGCCGCCGATCGATGGCCAGCTCGACAGCGTGCTCGAAGCTGTCGATGTCGCTGTACTCGTGGAAGTGGTCGGCCCCCGCCATGATGGCCGCCACCGCCTCGGAGGGCGGCGCCCCGGCGGTGAAGGCCAGGATGGCCAGCTCGGGGCGCCGCGCCCGGAGCTCCTGGATGACCTCGATGCCGTTGCGGCGGGGCATCACCAGGTCCAGCGCCGCCACCGAGATCTCGGGCGTGGCCTTGAGGAGCGCTTCCTCGCCGTCGCGGACCGGGACGATCTTGAAGCGCGGATAGCGCCCCAGCGCCGAGACGCGAAGCCGCCCCGGTGAGCGGCCCAGGCGATCGCACAGCGCCTGCAAGTGCGCCGGATCGTCGTCCGCAAGCAGCAGGACGTGATCGCACTCCTCCGGCCGATCCCACACGGGGTTCGACATCCCCCTCCTTATACCTCACTGTCGGTCGGAGGGGCTCGGCGGGGCGCGCAGCCAGAGGGCCTCGACGGGGGCGCCCCGTGAGAGGCGCGCCACGCCCGCGGGCAGGATCGCCAGCGCGTCCACGTTCACCGCCGAGGTCAGGTGGCCGCTCACCTGGGTGGGGAGCGGGTCGAGCCACAGCTCCCCCCGGGTGCGGCGGGCACGCGCCCGGAGGTAGACGGCGAGGTGGCGCGGCTTCTCCTGGGCCCGCGACAGGCGCGCCGGCAGGAGCAGCCGCCCCGATCCGGGCAGGCCGGCCAGGGCGCGCAGGGCCGGGCGGGCGAAGAGCTCGAAGGTGACCCAGGCGCTGGTGGGGTTGCCGGGCATGCCGAACACCGCCGTGCGGCCCCAGGCGCCGAAGGCGAAGGGTTTGCCGGGGCGGAGGGCCACCTGCCAGAGCTCGATCCGCGCGCCGGCGTCCCTGAGCGTGGCCCGCACCAGGTCCCTTTCGCCCACGGAGACCCCGCCGGTGGTCACAAGCGCGTCGGCGCCGGCCGCCGCCTCGAGCGCGGCCCGGAGCGCGCCCCGTTCGTCGCCGGCCAGTGGCAGCACCAGGGGCACCGCCCCGGCCTCCAGCGCGGCCGCCGCCAGGGTGTGGCTGTTGGAATCGACGATCTGGCCGGGAGCGGGCGCCCGGTCGATGGGCACGATCTCGTCGCCGGTGGGCAGGATGGCCACCCTCGGCCGGCGGTACACCGGCAGCTCCGACCGGCCCAGCGCGGCGGCCAGGCCGACCGCGGCGGGATCGACCAGGGAGCCGCGGGGCAGGGCCACCGCCCCCTCCGGCACGTCGGCCCCGGCCGGGCGGACGAAGCGCCCCACCTCGGCCCGGCGCCGGAACACCGCCACCCCGCCCCGTCGCGACACCTCCTCCTGCATCTCCACCGCGTCGGCGCCTGCCGGCAGCGGCGCCCCGGTGAAGACCCGGGCGCAGCTCCCCGGGGGGAGCACCGCCCCGGGCGCGTCGCCGGCGAACACCTCCAGAGACACCGGCAGGCGCGCCCCGGCCCGGAGGCCGTCGGCGGCCCGGAGCGCGTACCCGTCCATCTGCGAGTTGTCGAAGGGCGGCAGGGAGCGGGTCGCCCGCAGGTCCTCGGCGAGCGCCCGCCCCAGCGCCTCGCGCAGCGAGACGCGCTCGGCCGGGAGCGGGCCCTGCGCGGCCATCCGGTCGAGGATGCGACGCAGGGCGGCGGCGGGGGTGAGCATCGCCCCTCTGTAGCCGGGCCGGCGGCCGCCTGGCAAGGAGCTTCCAGCCCCTCGACCGCCCTCGGCCGGCGTGCCAACATGCGCGCGCCATGAAGACCCACGAACGGCCCGGCGATCCGCGCGCCGCCATCCTGGCCGCGATCTCCGAGGCGCCGGGGCGCCTGCGATCGGCGGGCGAGGTCCAGCACCAGGCCGGGCTGCACCCCGGCGAGCGCACCGCCGTGAAGCGGATCCTGCGCCAGCTCGTCCGCGAGGGGCTGGTCCGCAAGGAGGGGAAGCGCTTCGCGGCCGCGGCGGCGAAGGCCGAGGCGCCCGCGGCGGGCCCGGCGCTGCGCACCCGCGCCCCGCCCCTCTCCGGGCGCGGCGCGGTGGGCACGCTCACCCGCCTCCCGGCCGGCTACGGCTTCGTGGATCGCCTCGACGGCGGCGAGGACGTCTTCGTGCCGGCGGCCTGGGCGGCCCGGGCCATCTCCGGCGACCTGGTGCGGGTGGAGGTGGTCCCTGGCCGCGGCGGTCGCCCCATGGCCCGCTCCCTGGAGGTGGTGGAGCGCCGGCGCCGCACCGTGCTCGGCACCTACCACCCGCGCGGACGTCAGAGCTTCGTGGTGCCGGTGGACCGCGACCTGGACGGGCAGGTGGCGGTGGCCGAGACGCGGCTCGCCGCCGAGGGGGAGCTGGTCAAGGTGGCCCTCGACCCGGGCGCGGGGCGGCTGCGCGGGCGGGTGGCGGAGCGGGTGGGCCGGCCGGGGGAGCCCCGGGTGGAGGCGCTGCGGGTGGCGTACGCCCGCGGTTTCTCCGATCTCTTCCCCGACGACGTGGCCGCGGAGGCCGAGGCGGTGCCGGACCGGGTGCGCCCCGAGGACCGGGCCGGGCGGCGCGACCTCACCGCGCTGCGCCTGGTCACCATCGACGGCGAGGACGCCCGCGACTTCGACGACGCCGTCCAGGTGGAGCGCCTCTCCGGCCGCCGCGGCGGGTGGCGCCTCCGGGTGGCCATCGCCGACGTCTCCCACTACGTGCGCCCCGGCAGCGCCCTGGACGCCGAGGCGCTGCGGCGCGGCACCAGCGTCTACTTCCCGCAGCTGGTCCTGCCCATGCTGCCGGAGCGGCTCTCCAACGGAATCTGCTCCCTGAACCCGGAGGTGGAGCGGCTGTGCCTCACCGCCGACATGCACTTCGACGAGCGCGGGGAGGCCGGCCAAGCCGAGGTGTACCCGGCGGTGATGCGGAGCGCCGCCCGCTGCACCTACGGGGAGGTGGCGAAGGTGCTCGGCGGGGAGCGCGTGCCGCACCGCGAGTCGCTGCGAGCGGACTTCGAGGCCATGGGCGAGCTGCAGGAGGCGCTCACCGCCATGCGGCGACGCCGGGGGGCCATCGACTTCGATCTGCCCGAGGCGCGGGTGGTGCTCGCCGACGACGGGCGGGTGCTGGCCATCGAGAGGCGGCCGCGCAACCGCGCCCACCGCCTGGTGGAGGAGTTCATGCTGGCCGCCAACGAGGCGGTGGCCCGCTGGTTCGGGGCGCGCGACCTGCCCACCATCTACCGGGTCCACGGACTGCCCGACGAGGAGAAGCTCCAGACCTTCCTGGAGCTGGCGCGGGCCCACGGCTTCGCGGCCTCCGAGACGCTGGGGCCGCGCGAGCTGAACGCGCTGCTCGAGCGCATGGGGGGACACCCGCAGCAGCGCGCCCTGAACCAGCTCCTCTTGCGGGCCATGATGCAGGCGGTCTACAGCCCGGAGAACATCGGCCACTTCGGCCTGGCCGCCGAGCACTACCTCCACTTCACCTCGCCCATCCGGCGCTACCCGGACCTGGTGGTGCACCGGCTCCTGCGCCAGGCGGAGCGCTGGGGCGGCGGGCGCGAGGGGCGGCCGGGGCGCGTTGGGGACCTCGGCGAGGTGGCGGCGCTGGCCTCCGAGCGCGAGCGCGCGGCCATGCAATCCGAGCGGGAAGTGCAGGCCTACTACGCGGCGCTCTTCATGGTCGACAAGGTGGGGGAGCGCCTCCAGGGCGTGGTGTCGAGCGTGGCCGAGTTCGGGCTGTTCGTGGAGATCCGGCGCTGGTTCGTGGAAGGGCTGGTCAAGGCCGAAGACCTCGGACCGGGCTTCCAGCTCGACGCCTCCCTGCACGCCCTGGTGGAGCGCCGCAGCGGGCGCGCCTTCCGGGTGGGGGACGAGGTGGAGGTCGAGGTGCTGGCGGCGAGCCCGGCGCGTCGGCAGATCGACCTGGGCCTGGTCGAGGGCGGCCAGGTGCGGCGGGCGCCTGCGGGCCCGCGCTCGGAGCGGCGTGGCGGGGAACGCCGCGAGGGCGGGCGGCGAGGCCGGGACGGCCGGCGAGCCTCCGGTGGCACCCGCGACCGGGGCCGGCGGCGCCGGCGCTAGTGCCGCGACCGGAGCTTATCGCTCCGGGCGGCACTAGCCTCACTTGTAAGGGGGCGTGCCGCCCCCCTCCGTCGGCAAAGCCGCCGGAGCCCCCCTGCTACGGCCGGACTCCCGGCCGGGGCCGCTTCGCGGCCTGAAAGCAGATCGCTACGCGTGGGGCGCGGCACTAAGGCCGGTGGCGGGCCGGGCCGAGGCGGGCTACAAACCGGCCGCGATGCGGGCCTTCGTGGGGGTGGGGTCGAACCTGGGCGACCGCTGGG
>DASRTO010000624.1:0-4774 GCA_035655915.1 Anaeromyxobacteraceae bacterium | reverse complement strand
TTCCTGACGGCGAGGAAGAGCGAGACAGCACATGTGCCTCGGCGTTCCCGGCAAGGTCCTCTCGGTGGACGGCCTGTCCGCCCGGGTGGACTTCTTCGGCGTGGTGAAGGAGCTCCGCCTCGACATCGTGGACGAGCCGGTTGCTCCCGGCGACTACGTGCTCAACCACGTGGGCTTCGCCATACGCCGCATTCCGCACGAGGAGGTGCAGGAGACCCTGGCCCTCTTCGAGACCATCCTCAAGGACGCGGCCGAGACCGACCTCATGGCCGCAGACGTCCGCGGCGAGGTGGCGGCCGGGCGGGACGTGCCCGGGGACGGCGACCGTGGCTGACGCCTTCCAGGAGCTCAAGTTCCGGGACCCGCAGCGGGCCCGGGCCCTCTCCGAGGCCATCCACCGCGAGGTGAAGGCCATCGGCCGAGCCCCCATTCCCCTCATGCACGTCTGCGGCAGCCACGAGCAGGCCATCGCCCGCTTCGGCCTGCGGGCGGTCCTCCCGCGCGAGCTGGAGGTGATCATGGGCCCGGGCTGCCCGGTGTGCATCACCGACACGCCCGAGGTGGACGAGGCGGTGGCGCTGGCCGCCGAGGGGAAGGTGGTCTGCACCTACGGCGACATGCTCCGGCTCCCCGGCACCTCTCGCTCGCTGGCCGACGCCCAGGCCGAGGGCGGGCGGGTGGAGGTGGTCTACTCGGTGGCCCAGGCCGTGGAGATCGCGCAGCGGAGCCCGGAGGCCGAGGTGGTCTTCTTCGCCAGCGGCTTCGAGACCACCGCAGTGGCCACCGCGGCGGTGGTGCTCGCGGGCCTGCCGCGGAACCTCACCGTCCTCTCGGCGCACAAGTACGTGCCGGCGGCCATGGAGGTGGTGGCCGAGATGGAGGAGACCAACATCCAGGGCTTCATCGCCGCCGGCCACGCCGCCACCATCACCGGCTGGGGCATCTTCGAGCCCTTCGCGGCGCGGACCCGGACCCCGGTGGTGGTGGCCGGCTTCGAGCCGCTCGACGTCCTGGCGGCCATCCTGAAGTGCGTCGAGCTCATCCGGGCCGGCCGGGCCGAGGTGGCCAACTGCTACCCGCGCTGCGTCACCCGGGAGGGCAACCGCCCGGCGCAGGAGAAGCTGTGGAAGGTGTTCCAGGTCGCCGACGGGGTGTGGCGCGGCATCGCCAGCGTGCCGCGCGGGAATCTGGAATTGCGGCCGGAGTGGTCCTCCGTGAACGCGCGCCGGCGCTTCCACATCGACGTCGCCCGCGTCGGCGGGGCGGAGAAGAACCTGCTCGCCGAGAAGTGCCTCTGCGGGCTCATCATGTCCGGGCTCAGGACGCCCAGGGACTGCGAGCTCTTCGGCAAGGAGTGCCGGCCGGAGTCGCCGGTGGGGGCCTGCATGGTCTCCTCCGAGGGCGCCTGCAAGATCTGGCACCAGTACGGGGGGCTGCCCGACCTGCGCGAGGTGGGGACGTGACGGCGAGACCCGCCCCGAGGCCGCGCCGCGCCGCCCCCGCCGGCGCCGGGGGCGCGCCATGACCGACCGGGTGGCCCTGAAGCACGGCGCCGGCGGCCGCGCCATGCGCTCGCTCATCGAGGAGGTGTTCCTGGCGCTCGCGCAGCCGGTGGACGGCATCGGCCTCTCCGCCCTCGACGACGGCGCGGCCCTGCGGGTGGGCGACCGCTTCCTGGTCCTCACCACCGACTCGCACGTGGTCCAGCCCATCTTCTTCCCCGGGGGCGACATCGGCCGGCTGGCGGTGTCGGGGACGGTCAACGACCTGGCCATGATGGGCGCCACCGAGCCGCTGGGGCTCACCTGCGCGGTGGTGATCGAGGAGGGGTTTCCGCGCTCGGACCTCCTGCGCATCCGCGACTCGATCCTGGCGGCGAGCCGCGAGGCGGGCGCGCCGGTGGTTGCCGGCGACACCAAGGTGATGGGCAAGGGGGAGCTGGACGGCATCGTCCTCAACACCGCCGGGGTGGCCCTGGCCGACCGGGTGGTCAGCGACGCCGGGCTGCGCCCCGGCGACCGGCTCATCGTCACCGGCACGGTGGGCGACCACGGCTTCGCCATCATGACCCGGCGCCACGCGCTGCGGCTGGAGGGCGACCTCCGCTCCGACGTGGCCCCGCTCAACGGGCTCGTCCGCGAGGCGCTGCGCGCCGGCGGGGAGGAGGTGGTGGCCATGAAGGACCCCACCCGCGGCGGCCTGGCCTCGACGCTCCACGAGATGGCGTCGAAGGCCGGGGTGGGCATCGTGCTCGAGGACGCGGCCGTGCCCATGACCGCCGAGGTGCGCGCCGCCGCCGAGGTGCTGGGCATCGACCCCTACCACGTGGCCAACGAGGGCAAGGCGGTGATCGGGGTGCGCCCCGGGGCCGCCGACCGGGTGCTGGCCGCGCTGCGGGCCCACCCGCTGGGGCGCCGGGCGGCTGTGGTGGGGACGGCCATCGCCGAGCGCGCCGGCTCGGTGATCCTGGACACCGGCCTGGGGCGGCGCCTCCTGGCCGAGATCGAGGGGGAGCCGCTGCCGAGGATCTGCTGATGCACGAGTACTCGCTGGTCCAGTCCCTGGTCGGCCGCGTCGAGGCCGAGGCCCGCGCCCGCGGCGCGGTGGCGGTGCACCGGGTGGTGGTGAGCGTGGGGGAGCTGTCCGGCGTGGACCCGGACCTCCTCGAGACCGCCTACCAGACCTTCCGCGCCGGGACCGGCTGCGAGCGGGCCGAGCTCACCATCCGGCGCGTCGAGGCCGGCTGGGCCTGCCCCGCCTGCGGCCGCCGCCTCGGGCGCGGGGCGCCGCTCGGCTGCCCGGAGTGCGGGCGGCCGGCGGAGCTGCCGCCCGGCGCCGACGAGATCCTGCTGGAGCGCATCGAGATGGAGGTGCCCTGATGTGCACGACCTGCGGCTGCGGCGATCCGGAGATCGTCCCGGTGGAGCTGCACGAGAGGATCCTGGCCGGCAACGACCGCGCCGCCCGCCACAACCGGGAGCACTTCCTGGCCCAGGGAGTGCTGGCGCTGAACCTCATGGGCTCCCCGGGGTCCGGGAAGACCGCCATCCTGGAGGCGACGGCCCGGGCCGCCCGCGAGCGCGGCTGGCGCCTGGGCGCCGTCTCGGCCGACCTGGCCACCGACCACGACGCCCGCCGCCTGGAGAAGGCCGGCATCCCCGCCCGCGCCATCACCACCGGCCAGGCCTGCCACCTCGACGCCGAGCTGGTCCACCGCTCGCTCCACGACTTCCCCTGGCGCGAGACCGACGTCTTCTTCATCGAGAACGTGGGGAACCTGGTCTGCCCGGCCATCTACGACCTGGGCCAGGCAGCCAACGTGGTGGTGCTTTCGGTGGCCGAGGGGGAGGACAAGCCGCTCAAGTACCCGGTGATGTTCAAGGCCGCAGACCTGGTGCTCCTCACCAAGTGCGACCTCTTGCCGCACCTGGAGGTGGACCCGGCCCGCATCGAGGACGCGCTGCGGCGGGTCATGCCCCGGCCGGCCCTGATCCGCCTCTCGGCCCGCACCGGCGACGGCCTGGGCCGCTGGATCGACTGGCTGGCCGAGCGCCGGGCGGCGCTCCCCCGGTCCACCGGCGCCGCGCACGCGCACGAGCACGAGCACGAGCACCGGGGCGACGGCGGGCACGGCCACGCCCATGAGGCCGCCGCAGCGCCCGGCGCCGGACCGGTCCCCCCCGGCGGCGGCCACTGATAGCGCTGCCCACTTGAGCTGACGCCCGAGATGGGGGGTGCGGGGGGAGAGTTCTCCCCCCGCTAGAGGCGCCGCGAGGCGCCGGACATCAACTCACAGCGGCGGCGGTGACGCTGCACGATCACGTCAACTGGGCGCCGCTGTGACCCGCCGCGGCGACTACTCGACCGGGGCGATGACCGGGACGACCGCGGACCGGGAGCCGTTTCGGCGCGGCTCCTCCTCGCGGTCGTCGGGGCGATCCCGCGGCGCCTTCCCGCGGACGCGCTTCACGCTCGTCCACAGGTCCAGCATCGCCGACGCCTTGCTGCTGCCGTTCATCTCGTTCTTCTCCACTTTGCTCACGGCGCGATCTACCTCCAGCGGCGGCGTCGACGCCACGGTCCTGGAGGGCCTTCGCGGAAACGTCACCGTCGTCACCGGACCGTCACAAAGCAACCGGCGGGGCCCCCTCGGGCGGGTGGACCTCACTTGCGCCGCAGGGCGAGCCGCACCCGCTGGCGGCCTCTGGGGCGGCGGGACGCGACGCGGAAGCCGGCGGCGCGGAAGAGCCTCGGCGTGCCGGTGAAGGAGCGGGCGGCATCGCGATCCCCGGGACGCGGCGGCTTCAGCGGGTATCCCTCGGCCAGGCCGGCCCCGCGCCGGCGCAGGTGCCGAAGCGCCGCCGCCAGGAGGCCGGAGGCCACGCCCTTCCCGCGCCACCCTGCCTTGACGAAGAAGCAGGGGAGCGACCAGACCGCCTCGGGATCGTCGCAGGCGAGGCTCGGGGCCCGGTCGAGACGGGGCAGGTCGACGCGGCGGTCGTAGGCGCACCACCCCACCGGCTCCCCGTCCGCGAAGGCCAGGACCCCGTGGGCCCGGCCGAAGCGGACCAGCTCCCGCAGCCGCCGCTTCGCCCTGGCGCCCTTCACCTCCGGCCAGCGCTCCCCCGCCTCGATGCGCCACCACATGCACCAGCAGCCGCCGCAGGCGCCGTTCTTCCCGAAGAGCCGCACGAGCTGCGGCCACAGGCGCGGGGTGAGGTCGCGGAACTCCAACTCCACGGCGGTACCTTACCCGACGCGTGCCAGCTTCACG
>DASRTO010000623.1:0-2087 GCA_035655915.1 Anaeromyxobacteraceae bacterium | reverse complement strand
CATGGCGAACCCCCGCACCCTCCGGACCTTCTCCATCCTGGGCGCCGACGGATCCGGCAAGACCGCCCTGGTGGAGGCCTTCTTGCGACTGGCCGACGCCAAGAAGGCGAACCCGGAGGGCTCCACCTCCCGTCTCGACGCCGAGCCGGAGGAGAAGAAGCGCAACTTCACGCTCTCCCTCCACCCGGAGAGCTTCGAGGAGGGCGGCCGCTCCTTCCACGTGCTCGACACCCCCGGCTTCGCGGCCTTCATCACCGAGGCCGAATGGGCGCTCCAGGTGACCGACGGGGCGGTGCTGGTGGTGTCGGCGGCTGACGGGGCCCACAACCGCGCCGAGCGCCCCTTCGACGTGCTGGCCGAAGCCGGGCGCCCGGCGCTGGGCGTGGTCGGCCGGCTGGACCACGAGCAGGCCGACTTCGACAAGGTGCTGACCGATGTCGAGGCCTCGCTCAAGGTGAAGCCCATCCCGCTCCACCTGCCCATCGGCTCGGGCGCGGCCCTGAGGGGCCTGGTGGATCTGCGCACCATGAAGGCGCATCTGTACGACAAGGGATTCGCCAAGTATCAGCCCGGGGAGATCCCGGCCGACATGAAGGCCCAGGCCGAGGCGGCGCGCACCGCGATGGTGGAAGCCGCCGCCGAGTCCGACGACGAGCTGCTGGGCAAGTACCTGGAGGGCGCGCCCCTCACCGAGGAGGAGATTGCGCGCGGCCTGGCCGCCGGCGCGGCCAGGCTCAAGTTCCTGCCGCTGGCCATCGCCGCCGCCAAGCCGGGGGTGGGAGTGCGCGAGCTGCTCGACCTGGTGGTGCAGCTCCTGCCCGGGCCCGAGGCGCGGGTGGTCGCCGGCAAGGACCTCTCCGGCAAGCCCGCCGAGCGGCGCGGCGACGTCGGCGCCCCCTTCTCCGGCCAGGTGTTCCGCACCACCATCGACCAGTTCGCCGGCCGGGTGGACTACCTGCGCGTCTTCTCGGGCACCCTCAAGCAGGACGCGGTGCTGGTGAACCCCCGCACCCGCACCGAGGAACGGGTGGCCCGCTTCTACCGCACCGACGGCGCCCAGAACGTGGAGGCGCAGGGGACGGCCGGGCCGGGCGAGTTCGCGGTGCTGATGAAGCTCAAGGACGCCCACACCGGCGACACCCTCTGCGACAAGGACGCGGTGGTGCGGCTCCCCGACCTCAAGCGCCCGAACCGCCCGGTGGCCTACGCCATCCAGGCCAAGGGGGCCGACGACAAGGCCGCCCAGGCGATCCTGAAGCTCATCGAGGAGGACCCCTCGCTGGAGCTGGTGCGCGCCAGCGAGAGCGGCGAGATGCTGATCAAGGGGGTGGGGCAGGCCCACGTCGAGGTCACCGTCGAGCGCCTCAAGCGCAAGCACAACGTGGAGATCACTCTGGGCGTTCCCACGCCCTCCTACCTCGAGACCATCACCGCCAACGCCAAGGCCCAGGGTAAGTACAAGCGCCAGACCGGCGGCCACGGCCAGTACGGCGACTGCCACCTCGAGCTCTACCCGCTGCCGCGCGGGTCGGGATTCGAGTTCGAGGACGCCATCGTGGGCGGCGTCATCCCCCGCCAGTTCATCCCCTCGGTGGAGAAGGGCGTCCGCGGCGCCATGGGGGCCGGCCCGCTGGCCGGTTATCCGGTGGTGGACTTCAGGGCCAAGCTGGTCTTCGGCAGCTACCACGACGTGGACAGCTCGGACATGGCCTTCCAGGTGGCCGGCTCGCTGGGCTTCAAGAAGGCGGTGCTGGAGGCCCGCCCCATCCTGCTCGAGCCCATCATGAAGCTCGACGTGCGCGTACCCGAGGAGTACGTGGGCGCGGTGATGGGCGACTTGAACAGCCGGCGGGCCAAGGTGCAGGGCATGGAGCCGACGGCGCGCGGGGTGCTCATTCGCGCCCTGTGCCCTCATGCCGAGGCCATGACCTACGACGCCGAGCTGCGCTCGCTCACCCAGGGCGTGGGGTGGTTCACCATGGAGCACTCGCACTACGACCCGGTGCCGCCCCCCATCGCCCAGAAGATCATCGAGCGGCGCCGGGCCGAGGGCAAGGTGAAGGGCGCGGAGGAGGAGAAGTAGCCGG
>DASRTO010000622.1:0-2715 GCA_035655915.1 Anaeromyxobacteraceae bacterium | reverse complement strand
AAGGGCGGGGTCATCAAGGCGAGGCTGGAGTACGTCGTGGCCCGCGCCGGCGAGGCCGGGCTGGCAGCGGTGCTGTCCCGGCTGCCGCGGGAGGACCAGGAGGTGCTGCGCGGCTGGATCCTACCCATCACCTGGTACCCCCTCGACCTGAACCTCCGGCTCGACGATGCCATCGCCGCGGTGCTCTCCCCGGGCGACCGCGACCGGATCTTCGTGGAGATGGGGCGCGCCTCGGCCGACTCCAACCTGGGCGGGCCGCAGCACCCCTACGTGCGCCAGGGCGACCCGCACTACCTGCTCCGCGCCACCCCGCAGATCTACGCCGCCTACTACCAGGTGGGTCGGCGCACCTACGAGAGGACCGGGGAGACCTCGGCGGTGCTGCGCACCTACGACGCCGAGAACGTGACCCGCACCGACTGCCTGACGGTGGTCGGCTGGCACCAGCGGGCCATCGAGATGTGCGGGGGCAAGGCGGTGCGGGTTCGGGAGACGCGGTGCCGCTCCCGCGGCGACCCGCACTGCGAGTACCACTGCGAGTGGATGTAGCATGGAGGTCTACCGCTCCCTCGCCGAGGCGAGGTCGCTGCGCGGCTGCGCCGTCGCCATCGGCAACTTCGACGGCGTCCACCTGGGGCACCGGCGCCTCTTCGAGAGGGCCCGGGGGCGCGCCGGACGGCGCGGGCGGAAGGCGGTGGCGCTCACCTTCGAGCCCCACCCGGCCCGGGTGCTCCGCCCCGAGCTGGCCCCGCCGCTCCTCACGCCGCTCTGGCGCAAGCTGGAGCTCATGGACGACGCCGGCCTCGACGCGGCGGTGGTGCAGCCCTTCGACCTCTCCTGGGCCCGGACCGGCGCGCGCGCCTTCGTGGAGCGGGACCTGTGCGGCCACCTGGGGGCGGCCGAGGTGGTGGTGGGATACGACTTCACGGCCGGCCACGAGCGGGCCCGCGCCGACGCGCTGGGGAAGATGCTGCGCGCCTGCCGGCTGGTGCTGGAGGTGGTGCAGCCGGTCACCGCCCAGGGTGTCACGGTGAGCTCCACCAAGATCCGCGAGTTCCTGCTGGAGGGGCGCGTCGACGCCGCCGCGCTGCTGCTGGGCCGGCCCCACGACGTCGAGGGCCCGGCCGAGCGGGGGGCGGGACGCGGGCGCGCCCTGGGCTTCCCTACCGCCAACCTGAGGCCCGAGGCGATGCTGCCCGCCAACGGCGTCTACGCGGTGCGCGTCCGGCTGGGCGCGCCGGTCGGGGACGGCGGTGTCACGGGGACCTGGGACGCGACCCGATGGGACGGGGTGTGTAACGTGGGCGTCAAGCCAACCGTCGAGGAGGGAGCGCCGGTGACCGCCGAGGCGCACCTGCTCGACTTCGACGGGCGCGATCTCCATGGACACCGGGTCCGCATCGCCTTCATCCACCGGCTCCGCGAGGAGCGGCGTTTCCCCTCGGTGGAGGACCTCCGGGTCCAGATCGGGCGCGACGTGGAGCGCGCCCGGGAGGTCCTCCGGGGGGAGCCGATGTAGGTGGCTCTCGCTGGTTCTTCCCGTGATTTCGCCAGGATAGGGACGAGGCTTTCTTGACCCCCCGACGAGGCGCCTGCTACAGTCGCGGCACCTTCCACCACTAGAAGAATCGACGAGGCCACGCGCTATGTCCGGACGGCTCGGTGAACTGCTGGTGCGGGAGAACCTCATCTCCCTGCAGCAGCTCCAGAAGGCCCAGGAGGAGCAGCGCAAGGGCGGCGGCCGCATCGGGTCGCTCCTGGTGAAGCAGGGCTCCATCGCCGAGGCGGAGCTCACCAACTTCCTCTCCAAGCAGTACGGCGTCCCGGCCATCGGCCTCAAGGACTTCGAGATCGACGAGGAGGTCATCCGGCTCATCCCCCGCGCCACCGCCGAGAAGCACCAGGTGGTCCCGGTGAACCGGGCCGGCAGCTCGCTCATCATCGCCATGAGCGACCCCTCCAACATCTTCGCCATCGACGACATCAAGTTCCTCACCGGCTACAACGTCGAGGTGGTGGTGGCCTCGGAGCAGTCCATCCGGGAGGCCATCGAGACGTACTACGCCGACAAGGGGCCGGACCTCGACGAGGTGATGCAGGGGTTCGACGACTCCGAGGTGGCCCTCATCGAGAGCGAGGGCGACGAATCCGACATCGTCGACCTGGAGAAGTCCGCCGGCGAGGCGCCGGTGGTGAAGCTGGTGAACCTCATCCTCCTCGACGCCATCAAGAAGGGGGCCTCCGACATCCACGTCGAGCCCTACGAGAAGGACTTCCGGGTCCGCTTCCGCATCGACGGCGTGCTCTACGAGGTCATGAAGCCGCCCATGAAGCTCCGGGCCGCCATCATCAGCCGCCTCAAGATCATGTCCAGCCTGGACATCTCGGAGCGCCGCCTCCCCCAGGACGGGCGCATCAAGCTCAAGCTGGGCAAGGGCAAGGAGATGGACTTCCGCGTCTCGGTGTGCCCCACCCTCTTCGGCGAGAAGGTGGTGCTGCGGCTCCTCGACAAGTCCACCCTGCAGCTCGACATGACCAAGCTGGGCTTCGAGGAGAAGCAGCTCAAGGACTTCATGGAGGCCATCGACCGGCCCTACGGCATGGTGCTGGTCACCGGCCCCACCGGCTCGGGCAAGACCACCACCCTCTACTCGGCGCTCTCCAAGCTCAACGAGGTGTCCTGGAACATCTCCACCGCCGAGGACCCGGTGGAGT
>DASRTO010000621.1:0-2673 GCA_035655915.1 Anaeromyxobacteraceae bacterium | reverse complement strand
CGAAACCCTCCCTCGATCTCTCCTTTCGTGACCCGCTAGCCTTCGCCACGCTCGGTCGAAGGCTAGCCCAACTTCCAATGTGGGTTGGCGTTTTTGAGGGTTCCGCGGGCGAAAACCCCAATGTTTTCGCGGGGCGCATCGCGGAAAACTCAAAATAGTCACGAATATTGCGTCAGGTATTCCCTTATTTCCCTTGACAATCTGGCCGTGAGACGTATATGTAGGCACGATGTTTATCAAGCCTACCAAGAAGAAGGTTGGCGACAAGACCTACGTCAATCACGTCTTGGTCGAGTCGGTGGCGACCCCGAACGGGCCCCGCCACCGCACCGTGTGCTCGCTGGGGAGCCTCGCGCCCGCCCCGGCCGAGGAGTGGTTGGCGCTCGCGCACAAGATCGAGGTGGCGCTCACGGGCCAGCAACCCTTGGCCCGCGACGCGCGGGTGGAAAGGCTCGTCGCGAAGGCGCAGGCCGTCCGGCGGCGGGCCCGTCAGAGCGCCGGGCCGTCCGATCTCATCGCGGTGCACACCGACCAGGTGACGACGGAAGCGCATCGGGAGGCGGGCCCGGTGCACGTGGGGCACCAGTTGTGGCAGCGGCTCGCCCTCGACGCCGTCCTGGCCCGGGCCGGCCTCTCGCCCCGCGCGCGGGTGCTCACGGAGCTCATGACCCTCAACCGGCTGGTGTGTCCGCTGTCGGAGCACGCCATGCCCGACTGGGTCCGGCGCACCGCGCTGGCCGACATCCTGGGGGAGGACTTCGACACGCTGGTCGACGAGTCGCTCTACCAGAACCTCAACCGGCTGCACCCCCAGCGCGCGGCGATCGAGGGGGCCCTGGCCGAGCGGGAGCGGACGCTGTTCAACCTGGACGCCCGCCTCTTCCTGTACGATCTGACCTCCACGTACTTCGAGGGGTTGTGTGGACAGAATCCGCAGGCCCAGCGGGGGTACTCGCGGGACAGCCGGCCGGACTGCAAGCAGGTGGTGGTGGGCCTCGTGCTGGATCGGGACGGCTTCCCGAAAGCGCACGAGGTGTTCGAGGGGAACCGCACCGATCGAACCACTGTCACGGACATGCTGGACGCGCTGGAGGAGCGGGTGGGACGCACGCCGGGGGCGACGGTGGTGGTGGACCGGGGCATGGCCTTCGCCGACAACCTGCAGCAGATCACAGAGCGCCACTACCACTACCTCGTGGCCAGCCGGCCGGGGGAGCGGACCGACCACCTCGAGGACTTCGAGGCGGAGGCCGGGTGGCAGGCGATCGTGCGCACGCCGTCGCCCACGAACCCGGGGCAGCGGAAGACCCGCGTGGTGGTGAAGCGGAAGGTGGTGGGCGACGAGGTCCACATCCTCTGCAAGAGTGACGGGCGGGAGGCGAAGGACCGGGCCATTCGCGAGAAGCAGGAGCAGCGCTTGCTGACGGATCTGCGGAAGCTCCAGGCGCGCGTGGCCCGGGGGAAGCTCAAGGACCCCACCAAGATCCACGAGGCCCTCGGGCGCCTCAAGGAGCGGTACCCCCGGGTCGCCCGCTACTACGCGCTCGGGTACGACGCCGCGACCGCCTCGGTCACGTGGGCCGAACAGGCGGAGAAGAAGGCGGTAGCCCAGCGCCTCGACGGCGGGTACCTGCTCAAGACGGACCGGCCGGATCTCACCGACGAGGAGATCTGGCGGACCTACATCCTGCTGACCCGGGTCGAGGCGGCGTTCCGGGCCATGAAGAGCCCGCTCTGCGAGCGGCCGATCTTCCACTGGTTGGAGCACCGGGTGCAGACGCACATCTTCCTCTGCGTGCTGGCCTACCACCTGCTGGTGGCCATCGAGAAGCTGTTCCTGGAGGCCGGCATCCATACCTCCTGGGCGACGCTCCGCGAGGAGCTCAGCACACACCAAGTCGTGACCGTGGTGCTGCCCGCGAGCAACGGAGACGTCCTGAAGATCCGCAAGGGCTCGACTCCGGAGCCCCGGCACAAGGAGATCTACGCGACCCTGCACATCCCCTCGGAGGTCATGAGGCCGGTGAAGACCTGGGTGCGCTCGATAGTCACTGAATGACAAGGCAACCCCTTGAAACCGCTGGATTCATACTAGCCCACATTGGAAGTTGGGCTAGACCCCCACCCGCTTGCTGAAGCGCGCCTGCCGCCCCTCGATCAGGCGCCGTACAACCAGAGGTGGACAATGGCTTCCCAGCGGCGGGCCAGCCGGAGGGCAAGGCGCCGCGGGACGCCGAGATGGGTGAGGCGCGCCATGATGTGGAGGCTATTGAGATGGTGTTGTAGGGCTATCCGCATCTTCCGGCCCCAGACTTCCCTGGATCAAGGGTAGATCGCATCAAGACCTGGGTGACCGCATCGGATCTGCCTCATTTCCGATGCAATCCACGTGCCGTGGATTGAGGGGATTCCGTTCTATCCACGGCGACCTGTACTCCTGTTGAACCCCCTCAACATGGAATCGCTGTGGAACTCCTCGCAATCTCAGCGTCCTTGGGCGACTGACCCCCGTAGGACGAGCATGGACAACCGGGTGTATTCCCGTCTGACCTGAGAATCAGTATTCGTCTGATTCCCATCCGGGAGACAGCATGGTAGGTAAGAGGCGATGCATTGTGGCTGTCTGGCGGGGAGGAGAGAATCTGATGGCGGAGACACGGGGCGCGTTCGGGG
>DASRTO010000620.1:0-3936 GCA_035655915.1 Anaeromyxobacteraceae bacterium | reverse complement strand
GCGAGAACTCCACGATGCCGCGCCCGCGGATGCGCACCGCCCGGCTCTCGGGCTTCAGGCGCTCGCCGCCGCAGGTGGGGCAGGGCTTGTCCGAGAAGAAGCGCAGGTAGTAGCGGCGCATCGACTCCGAGGTGGTGGCCTTGAGGCGCCGCTCCAGCTGGTTCACCACCCCCTCCCAGCTGATGCGCCAGCTCTTCACCCCGGCCGCCTCGGTGCCGTGCAGCACCACCTCGCGGTGGCGCGGCGGCAGCCGGGACCAGGGGGTGTCGAGGTCGATGCCGAGCGAGCGGGAAAGGTGCTCCACGAACTCGAAGGTCCAGCCCTCGCCGCGCTCCATGCCGCTGGCCCAGGGCTCCACCGCCCCCTCGCGGATGGTGAGCGAGGGGTCGGGGATGATGAGGTCCGGGTCCATCTCGGCCCGGGTGCCGAGCCCCTGGCAGTCGGGGCAGAAGCCGAGCGGGCTGTTGAAGGAGAAGACCTGGGGCGAGAGCTCCTGGAAGGAGAGGTTGCAGGTGGGGCAGGCGTTCAGCTCGGAGAAGAAGCGGTCGTGGGCCTTGTAGGCCTCCGGGTCGATGCCCGGCCCGACCTGCTGCTCCTTCTCGGCGTCGGCCACGATGAGGGTGCCGCTCCCCTCCTTGAGGGCGGTCTCCACCGAGTCGGTGAGGCGGGAGCGGATGCCGTCCTTCACCACCAGCCGGTCCACCACCAGCTCGATGTCGTGCTTCAGCTTCTTGTCGAGGACCAGCCGCTCCGAGAGGGCGTGCACCATCCCGTCCACCCGCACCCGGGCGAAGCCGCGCTTCTGGGCGTCGCCGAGCAGCTCGCGGTACTCCCCCTTGCGGTTCTGCACCAGCGGCGCGAGCAGCAGCAGGCGCGACCCCTCGGGCAGCGCCAGGATGGCGTCCACGATCTGCTGGGCGGTCTGCTTGCCCACCTTGCGGCCGCACCTCGGGCAGTGCTGCTCGCCGACGGAGGCGTAGAGCACGCGCAGGTAGTCGTGCACCTCGGTGATGGTGCCCACCGTGGAGCGGGGGTTGTTGGAGGCCGCCTTCTGCTCGATGGAGATGGTGGGGGAGAGGCCGCGGATGGTGTCGTAGCGCGGCTTCTCCATCTGCCCCAGGAACTGGCGGGCGTAGGAGGAGAGCGACTCGACGTAGCGGCGCTGCCCCTCGGCGTAGAGGGTGTCGAAGGCCAGCGAGCTCTTGCCCGACCCGGAGACCCCGGTGAAGACCACCAGCTTCTTCTTGGGGATCTCGACGTCGATGGACTTGAGGTTGTGCTCGCGGGCGCCCCGCACCGAAATGGAGTCGGGCTCGCTCATATCCCGCTTCTTCTAATGAAACCCGGCGCTCATGGCCAGGGGGCCGGAAAGGTGGTACCTGAACCGGTCCGCATGGCCGATCTCGTCTCCGACAGCGGCGCTTTGCGCTTCCGGCTCCGGCTGTTGGATCGGGAGGGGCGCGTCCCCGTGCCGGGCGGGCCGGGGCCGGGAGGGCGGATCCTGGCCGCGGCCGCCCTCGAGTACCTCGACCGGCGGGACGGCGAGCACTGGCCGGTGGTGGAGCTCGGGGCCCTCTACCTCGCCGCCGAGGCGGTCCAGGCCCTCGCCGCCGGCCTCGCCGACGCCATCCGCGGCGCCGCCCCCGGCCTCGCCTGGCAGTCGGGCGAGCCGGCGGCGCTGGGTGTCCAGGCGGGCGTCCCCGAGGGCTCCCCGGAGGGAGCCTGGCTGGTCGAGGTGGGCATGGACCTCTCCGGCTTCCTGGCCGGAGCCGCCGGGACGCCGGTCCGGCCCGGGGCCGAGCTGGCCCTGTTCCGCTTCCCGGCGGCGCGGCCGGCCCTGGTGGCCTTCGCCTCGGCGCTGGAGGCGGAGCTCCGGGAGCTCGTCGCCCCATGATCCGCCTCGCCATCCGGAGCGGCGACGCCCTCTTGCGCCGCGCCGGCGCCCGCGTCCAGCTCTTCGCCGCCGGCGTGCTCTTCGGGCTGCTGGCGGTCCTCACCCGCGCCGCGTCGCTAGAGGGCTTCTCGGCCGGACAGGTGGCGACCGTGCGCTTCGCTCTGGGGGCCCTCTTCACGCTCTGGCTCTTCCGGCTGCGCCCCGGGACGTTCCGGCCGGTGAACCGGGGCCTCTTGGCGACCCGGGGGCTCCTCGGAGGCCTCGCCGCCTTCCTCTACTTCGTGGCCCTCTCCCGCATCCCGGCCGGCGAGGCGACGCTCCTCAACAACACCTTCCCCATCATCGCCACCGTGCTGTCGTTCTTCCTGCTGCGGGAGCGCCCCACTGTCCACATCGCCCTGGCCCTGCTCGTCACCAGCGCCGGCGTCTTCCTGGTGCTGGGCGGCGGCAGCCTGGAGGTGGGTCTGTCCTGGGGCGAGGTGGCCGGCATCGCCTCGGCCTTCCTGGGCGCGGGCGCGGTGACCTCCATCCGCGCCCTGCGCGCCACCGACAACGCCCCCACCATCTTCTTCGCCTTCAGCCTGGGTGGCCTGGCCGTGTCGTGGCCCTTCGCCCTCGGGCCCTGGCCCGGCCTCGGGCCGGTGTGGCTCCTGGCGCTGGGGGTGGCCCTGACCTCCTTCCTGGCCCAGCTCCTCATGACGCACGCCTACGGCGCCCTGACCGTCCCCGAGGCGGCGGTGTGGCAGCAGCTCACGCCCGTGGCGAGCTACCTGTGGGCCCTGGCGCTGCTCGACGAGCGGACCACGGCGGTGGGCGCCCTGGGCGTGGCCATGGGCCTCGCCGGCGTGGCCTACGGCTCGGTGCTGGGCCATCGCCCGGCGGCCAGGACCGCGGCCTCGCCGCCCGTCCCCGAGCCGGTCGAGGAGATACCTCCGGTGAACCCGACGTGAGCGCAGGCAGGCCGTCCCCGCGCTCGCGCCGCAACCTGGCCCGGCTGGAGCTCGTGGGCTCGGGCCTGTGCTTCGGCATCATGGCCGTCCTGGCGCGCAAGCTCTCCCGCGGACCGGGCGGGTTCACGGCCGGCCACCTCTCGGTGGTGCGCTTCGCGGTGGGGGCGCTGGTGAGCCTCCTCGTGTTCCAGCTGCGCCCCGGAACCTTCCGGCCCCACAACTACCGGCTGCTCGTCTCGCGCGGCATCTCCGGGGGCCTGGTGGTGGTGCTCTACTTCATGGCTCTCTCCCGCATCCCCGCCGGCGAGGCCGGGCTCCTCTACAACCTGTTCCCGGTCATCGCAACGGTGATGAGCCTGTTCACCTTCGGCGAGCGCCCCACCGTCCACCTGTGGCTGGCCATCCTGGTCACCACCGCCGGGGTGGTGCTGGTCCTGGGGGAGGGAAGCCTTTCCCTCGGCCTCGGCCTGGGGCAGGCGCTGGCGCTCTCGGCCGCGGTCTTCGGGGCCACCAGCGCCAACATCATCCGCGGCATGCGCGGCACCGACAACGCCCCCACCATCTTCTTCTTCTTCTGCCTGGCCGGCTTGCCGGTGGTGCTGCCCTTCGCGCTCGACCCCTGGCCGGCGGCCCCCGGCCCGTGGCTGCTGGCGATGGCGATGGGCCTCGCGGCCTTTGCCGCCCAGGTGCTCATGACCGAGGCCTACGGGGCGCTCTCGGTGCCGGAGGCGGCAGTGTGGCTCCAGCTCACGCCCATCGCCCAGTTCCTCCTGGCGGCGCCGCTCCTCGGCGAGCCGGTGAGCGCCATCTCCATGGCCGGGGTGCTCCTCGGGGTGGCCGGGGTGGCCTACGGGAGCGTCCTCGGCCACCGGGCCCCGGCGGCCGCGCCGGCCCCCGGGCCGCCGGCGTGAGCAGGGGGGATAAGCGACTCGACCCCCCTCATATCATCACCTCCGCCTCGAACCGGTACTCGTCCTCCGAGCGCTCCTGCACCTCCCGCACCCGGCCGTCGGGGAGGCGGACGCGCATGCGCAGCTCCTGCCGCGAGGTCATGCGGCGGGGGACGAGCGTGGCCGGGTCGGTCACCAGGGT